>CAXUIA010000005.1:0-15785 GCA_964250835.1 uncultured Acetobacteraceae bacterium
GTCCAGGGGCAGCGCCCCTGGACTCGTTCGGGCTAAGTCCCAGCCGCCGAACGCACCATCACCACGACTGGCAGGTTGCTGAGCAGCGCGGCGAGCGCGGTTGTTTCGACGTCTCGATCCCGCAGCACGTCACGCCATTGTCCCGGTAGTGCCACGCTCCCCGAGACCTCACCCTCTGCTCCCGGGAACCGCCGCGCGATCACGGCGACCGACTGGTCTCCATGATCACGCCTGAACGCGACAACCCGATCGGCGCCTTCGCTGTCGACGCTCACCGCCTCGTAACAGCCCTCGGCGAACAGCGCCGGGTAGGCGGCTCGAAGTGCGAGCAGCCTGTGGGTCAGCGCGATCTTCACCGCCCCGTCGCGCCACTCCAGGTACTGGACCGCAAGACCGCGCTTGTCCTCGAGCAACCTCCGTCGCAACTCATAATCGACAGGCCGCCGGTTATCCGGATCGACCAGGCTCAGATCCCACAACTCCGCCCCCTGGTAGATATCGGGCATGCCGGGCAGCGTGAGCTTCAAAGTCAGCTGCACCAGACTGTTGTCGACCCCAAGCTGCGCCACGCGCTCCGCAAACGGCAAGAACGCTGACAGGAACGCGGGCCGTGCCGGATCGAGCGCGTCTGACGCAAAACCCTGCACCGCCTCCTCATAGGCCGTGTTCGGAGCAGACCAGTTCGAATGCAGCTTCGCCTCGCGCATCGATTTCTCGAGCGCGCCCGCAATTCGTTGCCTGTAGACTGCAAGTGCGGCTTGCCCCTCCTCGGTCTCCAACACCGCGAGATCGAGCAGTTCGACCGGCCACGACCCGACCAGCAACTGGTAAAGCAGATACTCATCATTCCGATCGGGCGGAGCCGTTCCCTCGACATCGCCGCGCCGCGCGCGCAGCAGCCGGCTCCAAGCCTGAACTTGCCGCGTCCACTCGTCAGGGATCGACGACAGCACGGCCAGCCGCGCCCGCACATCCTCGCCCCGCTTGGTGTCGTGCGTCGACGTGCCCAGCATCGCGTGCGGGCTACGCCGCGCCCGCTGCGCGTTGGTTTTGTGAAACGACGACAACGACAACCCGAAATGGTCCGGCTCGCCGCCCACTTCGTTCAGCGCAACGAACCGGTTGTAGCGGTAGAAGGCCGTATCTTCGAGACCCTTCGCCATCACCGGGCCACTATATTGCTGCAGCTTCATCGCCAGCCGCAGCACCGAATGTCGCGAAAACCCGCTGCGGGGATGCGCCACCAGGTCGCCCGACAGAAGCTGCCCCAGGAAATCGAAAACGCTTCCCGGGATCTCCGGCTCACGACGGCGCGCGGCGCCGATCGCCCAGTCGAGATCACGCCGATCCTTGTCGGTCGGCGCGCCGTCACGATCGATATAAGTCCGGTAGACCGGGAAACACGCCACCACCTGCCGGATCGCGCGCTGCAGGATGTTGCGTGTGAAGTCCGCCGTTTGTGGAGTCTGCCGCGCCACTCGTCCAGCATCGCGAGCGAGTACATTGAGCTCGCTCGCCATCTCGTTGTCCATAATCCGAAGCTTGCAAAGATGGACGATGTCGCGGAACGGCGTCGCGTCTTTCGTGAAGCTCTCGTAGAAACGGGTAAATGCCTCCTCGCCCGCCCCATCGATCAGAACACCGAGCACGAGATTGGTGAAATCGTAACCGGTCGTGCCCTCGACCGGCCAGTCGTCGCGCAACGTTTCATGCCGCGCAAGGATCTTCTCAACCACCAGGTAGAACGGCCGCTCGACCACGTCGCGTAACCGGTCGAGGTATTCCTTCGGATCGAGCAGCCCGTCGACATGGTCAATACGCAACCCGTCGATCGTTCCGTCGGCAAGCATCGCGCGTATCCGCCCGTGCGACCCCTCGAAGACCGCCGGCAGCTCCATGCGTATTCCGGCCAGGTCGTTGATGTTGAAGAAACGCCGATAGTTGATGTCGTCGCCGGCGACCAGGAAACTTGCCACTCGCCAGAATTGGTCTTCAATCAGCGCGTCGAGCGTGCGCCAGTTCTCGTTGAGCCGGGCAACCGCGACGTTGAGCGCGTCGGCCGCATCCAGATCGATCCTGACCAGTTCGGCAAGTTCGCTCTTGAGCACCGACGCGCGCGCCGCGACCTGCGGGCGCCATGACGGCAGGTCCGCGAACGCGTCGCCAATCCGCTCGAGCGATCCGTCCGAATGTCCCAGGATGACGGGGTAGTGCAGCGGACAGATCGGCAGCTTGTGCGTGTCATAAGCCCAGACGGCGAACTCGCCCGCTTGCGCATCGAACTTGAGCTGAAGCCGTCCCGCCTCCAGCTCGATGCCGTACTGGTCACCCAGGAAGGGAACCAGCAGCTTGTCGCGCAGATAGCGCCGGTCCGGATCCCAATCGATGTCGAACCAACCCGCGCTGTCCGACATCGGCCCCCACTCCAGCACGTCGAGCCAGCGCCGGTTGTCCGCTCCTCCAACACCCATGTGGTTCGGGACGAAATCCAGGATCTGCCCCAACCCATGCGCTTGGAACGCCTCGCACATCGCGGCGAAATCCGCCTCCGTGCCGAGCTCCGGATTGAGCGCATCATGATCCGTGATGTCATAGCCGTGCGTGCTGCCTGGCCGCGCCTTCAGGTAGGACGAGGCATAGACATGGCTGACACCAAGTGCCGCGATGTAGGGCGCCACCGCCGCCGCATCACGGAACCCGAACTCACGCCGGAACTGCAGCCGATACGTTGCCCGCGGCGGAGTCATAGCCGCTCCCTCGACCAGCTTACCGACCATGGGCCGGCACGCTCACCGACCTGATAAAAGACCTCGCCCACCATGTCAGGCCACTCCACCGAGGCATCCGACAGATTAGCCGTCAGCATCAGGCGTCCCGACTCGCCCGCATCCCAAACGACTGCCACCGCACCCTCCCCCAACACCCGTCCCTCGCCGCTACGCGCGAGATGCGGAATCAGCGGCTCGACGAACCGGCGGCGAAGCGTCAGCAGCTCCGTCGTCCGTGCGAGCGTGCCCTCGTCGATCTCGTCCCAACGCAGCTTCGCCGACAGGAACGTGGCATCCGCCAGCGGATCGGGGATCCGGTCGCGCTGGGCCGGGTCCTGAAACTGCGGAAAACGCTTAAACTCGTCCCGGCGTCCCTGACGCACCGCGTCCGCCAAATCGCCTGCAAAATCGCAGAAGAACGGAAACGGCGTCTTCGCCCCCCACTCCTCGCCCATGAACAGCATCGGCACCTGCGGCAGCAGCAGCACGGTGGCCGCCACCGCTCGCAGCCGCGCCGGTGCGACGCTCGCCGTCAGCCGATCCCCGAACGCACGATTGCCGATCTGGTCATGATTTTGCGCGAACGCCACAAACGCGCCCGGCGGCAGCGAAGCACTCGGCTCCCCGCGCGTCTCGCCGCGATATTCCATCATCTCACCCTGAAACGCGAAGCCCTCCGCCAGCGCGCGCGCCAGCAGATCCGTCCGTCCAGCATATTCCTTGTAGTAGCCCGCATCTTCGCCCGTCACCGCCACGTGCAGCACGTGATGCACGTCGTCGTTCCACTGCGCGGTGAAGCCGCCCGGCGACCGGACCAGTCGCGACGCCGCGTTTTCCTCGTTCTCCAGAACGAGATGCGTCGGCCGCTCGCCGCGCATCTGATGCACTGCGCGCGACAGCTCCTCGAGCAGATGCTGCCCGCTGTCGTCCATGATGGCGTGCACCGCATCAAGGCGCAGCCCGTCAAGATTGAACTCCTCGAGCCAGTAGAGCGCATTGTGGACCACAAAGTCTCTGACCGGCCGCGAGTGCTCACCGTCATAATTGATGCCCGCGCCCCAGGGCGTCTTATGCCGGTCAGTAAAAAACGCCGGCGCGTAAACTGGCAGGTAGTTCCCGTCAGGCCCGAAATGATTATAGACCACGTCCAGCAGGACCATGATCCGGCGCGCATGCGCCTCGCGCACGAACGACTTGAAATCCTCCGGCCGCCCATAGCTCGAATCCGGTGCGTACGGCAGCACACCGTCATAACCCCAGTTCCGTTGGCCTGGAAAATCCGACACCGGCATGATCTCGATCGCCGTGACGCCAAGCGACGCCAGGTGATCGAGCTTCGCCACGGCCGCGGCAAACGTTCCCTCCGCCGTAAACGCACCCACGTGCATCTCGTAGACCACCGCCTCGTGCCAGGGCCGGCCCGCAAAATCATCGGTCCACGCGAACAACGTAGGATCGATCACCTCGCTGGGACCATGCACATCCTGCGGTTGAAATCGGCTCGCTGGATCGGGCACGCGCATCCCATCCGGCAGCACGAATTCATACAAGCTTCCTGCCCCGGCCTGCTCCGTCGACAACCGATGCCAACCCTCGTCAGCCCGTTCAAGCGTCAGCGTCGGACCATCGGCCAGCGCCACCTCGATCCGGGCGCATCCAGGCGCCCAAAGCCGGAAAGTCACCTTCCCGTCAGCGCCGATCTCAGCGCCGTGCGGCATCTGATGACGTCTTGCCGTCTGGCCTGACATGCGAACCCCCTGCGTCCCTTGCGGCAGCACAACAGAACTACGGCGGTCCGGTTCCGGAGCATTGACCTGCCCCACAAGTCAGCGAGCCGAGCGGTGGCGCGCATTCTCCGCGCAAGCTCAAAAGGCAAGGACGCGGCCCGTAAAACCCGCCATCGTGCGGGTAGATCAAGCCCCCTTTCCCAATCGCCGCTCAGGTCGTGTCCGACTTTTCGGCGCTCAGGTGTGAAAGCGCGTGTTCGCACCACTGCGCCCGGGCCCGCTCGGTGCGCAGACCCGATTGCAGGACCAGCAATGGTCCGATCTGGCGTGGATCTTCCTGATCAGCGAAGCGCGTTCTCAAGATCTCTTCGTAGCGAGCAAGCAGAGCGACATGGTGCTCGCGCCGCGCGATCAATTGCGCGTGGAGCGCCTCTCGATCCACGTGCTCGAGCGCATACAGGCGCACCAGCAGATCGTCCCTCACCGAGCGCGGCGCGCTCGCCGTCGCTGACCACTCCTTGAGTGTGGCCCGCCCGCTGTCGGTGATCGAGTAGACGAACTTGTTGGGCCGTCCACTCTGCACGACTTCGGTCGCTGCGACGTCGCCACGCTCTCTCAGGTGGTTGAGCTCACGGTAGATCTGCTGGTGATCGGCTTGCCAGAAGAAGCCGATCGACGCGTCGAAGCTCTTCGCCAGATCATAGCCGCTCATTTCCTGCTTGGTCAGGCAGGCCAGGATTGCTTCTCCGAGGGCCAAGGACGGTTCTCCGATGAGGTTGCCAGATGCAGCGCGGCCAAGCGGGCGGGAGCGCCACCACCCAGCCAACCCAGTTATGCACGTATTCTCATTGACGCATATGCGTTTGCGATAATATGACAACAGCGACCATCTAGAACGTCCGCGAGGGAACCGTCCATGCGCGATCCACCCTTCCTTGCGGCCTCCTCGATCGCGGTTCCAAAGCCTTTGATGGCCGGGTCGTCGCCCGTTGCGAGTGCAATATCGGCAAGCGTGAAGTTGGATTTCGTGCGGGCGGCGAAGCGCAATGCCATCCTGCATGGCCCGATCCTGCCAACGCTGCTCCGCCTCGGCCTGCCGACGGTCGCCGTGCTTTTGGCCCAGACAGTTGTGTCGGTCGCCGAAACATACTGGACCGGCTTCCTTGGCACGGATGTGTTGGCCGGGATGGCGCTGGTGTTCCCGCGTCCGGCCTTGATGACGGCGATGAGCAACGGCGGGATATGCGCCGGTGTCGCGTCCGCAGTGGCGCGGGCGAACGGGGCCGGACGACAGGACGAAGCCGACGCCCTGGTATGGCATGCGCTCATGCTGGCGATCGTCTTCGGGCTGCTGTTCACGGCCGGAGCGCTCCTGGCAGGGCCGGCGATCTATCGCGCGATGGGCGGCACCGGCGGCGCTCTTGCGGCGGCGTTGTGGTTTTCCGACTGGTTCTTCGCCTGCTCGGTACCGATCTGGGTTGTCAACCTGCTGGCGGCAGCGTTGCGCGGAGCGGGTGAAGTCAGGTTGCCCGCGACCGTCACACTGGTTGGAGCGGCAGTCATCATCCCGCTCTCACCTGCGCTGATCTTCGGTCTCGGTCCGCTGCCTCGCATGGGCATCGCCGGCGCCGGTCTCGCGTGTGGCCTCTACTACTCTGGCGCGGCACTGGTGCTTCTCCGCTACTTTCTGCGTGGCCGAGGCGCACTCACGCTGCGCGTGGCGCCGCTGCGCTGGGTCAACTTCCGCGCAATCCTCAGTGTGGGCGCGGTATCCGCGGTCGGTTCCCTGACCGCAAATCTGACGATCCTGCTGGTCACCGGCGCGGTCGGCGTCTTCGGCGTGCATGCCCTGGCTGGCTACAGCATCGCATCAAGGGTCGACTGGCTTCTCATCCCGTTGCTGTTCGGCTTGGGCAGCGCCGTCGTCACCATGGTTGGCGCCAGCACCGGCGCGGGAGACCACAAACGGGCCCGGCGCGTGGCCTGGCAGGCTGCACTGATTGCGACCGCTGTGACCGAATGCATCGGCCTGCTCGCGGCGCTGTTTGCCCGTGACTGGATCGGGATGTTCACGACCGACCCAAACGTGCTGTCCGCCGGTGTCCGCTACATGCACATCGTGGCCCCGAGTTATGGTGCACTGGCTTTGGGGATGACGCTCTATTTCGCCTGCCAAGGAAGGGCGCGCATGCTGTGGCCTTTCCTTGGTGGCGTGCTGCGGCTTGCGGTAGCGGCCGGCGGAGGACTATTGCTCGCCGCAAGTCACGGAAGTATGGACACGGTGTTTACGGCCATTGCAGCCGGCTCTGTTGCCTATGCCGGGTTGAACGCGTTCGGGATGCTGCGGGCGGCGCGCTAAGAACGTCAGACACTTGCCGTAACTTACGCCACTGCTTCCAAGCTGAGAGAAATGCGAATGTCTCGTCCTGTGGTGCTGCTCGTCGTCGCGGCCGTTTGTGCCGGCTCGGACGCAAGGGCGCAGATGCCGGGCAGCAAGCCGCCCGCGGTTGGCGTCCTGGAGGTTCATCGTGCGCCAGTCGAGGAAGTGAGCGAGTATATCGGCCGCATTCAAGCCATCGACAGTGTTGCACTGCTCGCCCGCGTGACCGGCTACCTCGAACAACGCCTCTTCACCGAAGGTTCCGAAGTCGCCAAGGGCCAACTGCTCTACGTCATCGAGCAGCCGCCGTATCAGGCGCAGGTCGAGGCCGACCAGGGGACGCTCGTCCAAGCGCAAGCCAACGCCGCCTTTGCAGCCGCTCAGTTCGAGCGTCAGAAGAACCTGCTCGCAACACCGGCCGGGCAGCGCTCGAACTACGACCAGACGCTTGCCACTCAGCGCGCCGACGAGGCAGCAGTGCTCAGCGCCGAGGCCAATCTCAAAACCGCGCAGATCAATCTGGGCTACACCGAAATACGCGCGCCCGTCGACGGCCGCATCACCGCCACCAATGTCAACTCCGGCAACGTCGTGAGCCCGAGCAGCGGAACGCTGGCGACCATCGTCACCCAGGATCCGATGTACGTCGTCTTCCCGGTGGCCGAACGTGATGTCGCCGCTCTTCAGCAGCGCTACGCCCAAGCAGGCGGTCTGCAGGCCGCCAAGATCCAGGTCCGCCTGAGCAATGGCGCCGTTTATGGCCAATACGGCACGCTCGATTACGTCGCACCCACGGTCTCGACCTCAACCGACACGATCACCCTGCGCGCCACGATCCCGAACCCAAAGCAACCCGGACGGGGCAGCGGCAGCACCGGAGACCGCACCCTCGTCGACGGCCAGTTTATCACCGCGCTCGTTGCGGCCCCCCAGCCCATATCGCTGATCACCGTTCCACAATCTTCCATCCTGATCGACCAGCAGGGCTCCTACGTTTTCGCCATCGGTCCGGACAACGTCGCGCACCGCACCAACATCCACACCGGCGAGCAATCCGGCACCAGCATCGCTGTCCTGAGCGGCCTCGCCGACGGCCAGACGATCGTCACCGATGGCCTGCAGCGCGTGCGGGATGGCGCCCGCGTCTCTCCCGGCGCCCCCGCCGCCTCTCCCGTCCCGAGTGGCGCCCAGAACGGCGCGCAAGTCGGCAAGACCACCGCCCAGGAACAGACCAACAAGCTCGGCACGACCACCCAGGGCGGCGACGGCGGAAGCAGGTAGCGTCCGATGATCTCAGCAACCTTTATCGACCGGCCGCGCCTCGCAGCCGTGATCGCGATCGTGATCACGATCGCGGGGCTCGTTGGATTGTCGCGCATCCCGGTCGCCCAGTTCCCAGACATCGTTCCGCCACAGGTCTCCGTCCAGGCGACCTATCCCGGTGCCTCCGCCGACGTCGTGGAGAGTTCGGTCGCGCAGCCGATCGAGGCTCAGGTCGTGGGCGTCGACAAGATGATCTACATGCGTTCGGAAAGCGGCAACGACGGGTCGTACAACCTGACAGTGTCGTTCTTGCTCGGAACCAATCCCGACATCAACACGGTCAACGTGCTCAACCGCGTCCAGACCGCTACGCCCGAACTGCCGCCCGAGGTGCAGAGCGAGGGCACAACGGTCCAGAAACGCTCCTCCGCCATCCTCGAATTCGTCAACTTCTATTCGCCAACGCGCAAGTTCAACGTGCTCTTCATTGCAAACTACATGACGATCAACGTCATCGACGAGATCAGCCGCGTCACCGGCGTCGGCCAGGCCGCACTTCTGTCGCGGCAGAAATACTCGATGCGGATATGGTTCGACATCAACCGGCTGAATAGTTTGGGACTGGCGCCCACCGACATCGAAAGCGCGATCTCGAGCCAAAGTACGGTCGCCGCGATCGGCCGCATCGGCGCCCGCCCGATCAGCAATCAGCAGCAATACCAGTTGAACGTCCAAACAACTGGACGCCTCACCAGCACCAAACAATTCTCCAACATCGTGCTGCGTGCAAACCCCGACGGCTCGGTGCTTCGGATCGGCGATGTCGCCCATGTCGAGCTCGGCGCCCAAAACCTCGATTCCGAGGCCAAGCTCGACGGGGCGCCCTCCGTCCCGCTCGCAATCTATCTCGCGCCGGGTGCTAACGCGCTCGATACCGCGACAACCGTCAACAATCGCCTGTCCACCCTTGCAAGCCGCTTTCCTCCGGGTCTCGCCTACAACATCACCTACGACAGCACGAGCTTCGTGCGCGACACCGTGCACGAAGTGATCGTGACGCTTCTCTCGAAGCCTTTGTCCTCGTGGTCATCGTCGTGTGTGTGTTTTTATGGAGCGTGCGCGCGCCCATCATCCCGACCATCGCAGTTCCGGTCAGTCTGATCGGCGCATTCGCGATCATGACGGCACTCGGCTACTCGGCCAATACCGTCTCGCTGCTCGCCATGGTGGTCGCAATCGGGCTCGTCGTCGATGACGCCATCGTGGTCGTCGAGAACGTCGAACGCGTCCTTGAGGAACACCCCGAGATGGCGCCAAAGGATGCCGCCAAGCTCGCCATGACCCAGATCACCGCGCCGATCATCGCGATCACGCTGGTGCTGCTCTCCGTCTTCATCCCGATCGCGTTCATCCCCGGCCTCTCCGGCCAACTCTTCCGCCAATTTGCCGTCACGATCTCGTCCGCGATGGTGATCTCGGCACTGAATGCGCTCACCCTCTCGCCGGCACTCTGCGCCGTCTTCCTGCGCCACAGTGGCCCCAAGCGCGGCATCATGGGCCGCGTGCTGCGCGGCATCGACAAAACTCGCGACGGCTATGCCTCTCTCGTCCGCCGCTTGGTGCGCGTGAGCGTGCTCGGTCTCGTTCTCATCGTCGTCGTGGCACTTGGCGCCTTTGGCCTCGTCTCACGCCTGCCGACCGGCTTCCTTCCCGAAGAAGACCAGGGCGGCTTCTTCGTGCTGGTTTCGCTGCCCGACGGCGCCTCGGTCCCGCGCACGTCCGCCGCCATGGACAGCGTGGCGCGCCTGATCGCGCCACTTCCCGGCGTGCAGCACGTCTTCCAGGTGATCGGATATTCCATCATCGACACCGTGCAGGAACCAAACGTCGGCTTCATGTTCATCCGGCTCAGGCCCTTTGCCGACCGCACCACGGTCGCCTCGTCGGCCCAAGGCCTCATTCGCCAGATCTTCGGTCTCGGCCAGCAGATCCGCACCGCGACCGTCTTTCCGTTCAATCTGCCGCCAATCATCGGCCTGTCGACGACGGGCGGTTTCGAATACGAACTCGAAGGTCTCGAAGGCCAGCCCTTCAACGACATGAACGGCGTCATGCAGGGCCTGATCGCCAGCGCCAACGCCGACCACAGGCTCAGCCGCGTCTTCTCGACCTTCACCAACGGCAATCCGTCGCTATCCCTCGATATCGACCGCCCCAAGGCTCAGTCGCTTGGCGTCAACATCAGCGACATCTTCAACACACTCGGCGCAACTCTCGGCGGCTTCTACGTCAACGACTTCAACCTTTTTGGCCGCGTCTGGCAGGTCAACGTGCAAGGCGACGAAAGGGATCGCGGCGCGATCGCCGATCTCTGGCGGATCTACGTCCGCAACAGCAGCGGCGGCACCGTGCCCCTGCGATCGCTCGCCACATTGCGGATCGTCACCGGCCCCCAGGCCGTGACGCGCTACAACAACTATCGGGCGATCACCGTCCAGGGCAGCCCGGCGCCCGGCCAGTCGTCCGGCACATCCATCGCCGCCATGGCCGACGTTTCCCACCGTACACTGCCCAGTGGATACGCCTACGAGTGGACCGGCACTGCCTTTCAGGAACAGCAGGCCGCCGGCCAAACCGGCGCTATCCTGTTCATGTCGATCCTCTTCGCCTTCCTCTTCCTCGTGGGCCTCTATGAAAGCTGGGTGATTCCGATCCCGGTTCTGCTGTCGGTTGCCGTCGGCGTGCTCGGATCCTTCATCGGCATCGCGCTTGCCGGTCTCTCGGTCGATCTTTACGCCCAGATCGGCCTGGTCGTCCTGATCGCGCTCGCAGCCAAGAACGGCATCCTGATCGTGGAATTCGCCAAGGACCGCCGCGAGGAGAGCGTGCCCATCATCGATGCTGCCGTTCAGGGCGCGCGCATGCGGTTCCGCGCCGTCATGATGACGTCCGTCGCCTTCGTTCTCGGGCTGGTGCCGCTCGTGTTCGCCTCGGGTGCGGCCGCCATCAGCCGGCGGGACGTCGGAACGCCGGTCTTCGCGGGAATGATTATGGCATCAGGGATCGGGATCTTCGTCATCCCAATGCTCTACGTGACGTTCCAGTCGCTTCGGGAGCGGACGAGCGCGTTCTTCAGGAGGTAAGTCCCAGGGGCTTGCCCCTGAACCCCCATTCGGGTTTCGACCCCAGGCCCCGTTTACGAAACGAGGCGAGCCAACCGGCGAGCGGGCAAAGCAGCACGGATCACCTCCAGACGCTCGCCGCCAAGCACCATCTCCGCACAAGGCGAACCGCCCGCCGAACCCGTCAGTTCCGGCCGCAGCGCCACGATCGGCGTATTGGCGAACATCGAGCGATTGCCCGTGTCGAGGTACGTCTCGACCGGCGCCCCCTCCGCCAACACCACCGCATGCGCGGCGAGTTCGACGTGGAAATACTCCACCGTCTCGATCCGCTCCCGCACGATCGTCTCGCCGTTCACCAGCAGCCCCACCGGTACCAGCACGCCGTCCAGGAACACCGCGTGGTCGGGGCTCATCCGAAGCGTCCGGCAAGGCGTGCCGGCGCCAAGCGCACCCGCCTCGACCCTGACCGGAGCCACCGTCTCCGGTCTCACGTGGCGCGCCACGTGAACTCGTCGACGCCCAATCCAGCGCACAGGCGCCGCGCCGCCGCCGGCCAGCACGAGATGATCGCCCTCGACCAGATCCTCGACCGCAACCGCTCCCGCAACCGTGCTCAGCCGCGTGCCGCGCGCGAAGCAGGGCGCGTTCAGCGGATCGTTAGGGAACACGATCGGGTTTCCTCCGGTCAGAACATCGAGCAAACCCTTAATCGTCTCCAGGGTCGAAACCACGCTCGGATCGTTCGCCATCGCGTAGGTGATTGCCTGATCCAGAACCGGATCGGCCATAATCGCGTCCGGTGCCGGCTGCTGAAGCACCGTCCACAGCGTGCCGGCATTGTCGGTAAATTGGAATCCCTCGACGCCCGTCGCCGTCACGTTCGAGATCGGCAACGTGGCCGCCGTCCCGTCACCGCTCGTGTAATCGAGTGTTGGCATCGCATCCGTCCCGCCGATTGTCACAACGGGTTCGGACGTCGACGAAACCTGCTCGTATCCAAACTCTAGGTCCGCATACTGCGGAGGAACAGCGCCAGCAGGCACATACTGCGCAAGAGATATTGTTTTGTAGACGACACCATCGGGAAACGAATGACCGGGACCGGGATAGCCCATGCGATCGCACTCCTTCTCTGCGCGTCGCAACATAGACACGCCATTGGCGAAGACCAACCTGCTGAGGCTTGGTGGGCCTCGCTAACGCCGCCCGGATCGTCCCGTGAGCAACGCTTGAAGCTCCGGCGTCATCGCAATCTCGATCTCTACCGGAAGAACGACGAAGTCGCTGTCGTGCGTCGCAAGCACAACATCTTCTCCGCCTCTAGCCGCGCGAACCTCCAAACTCATCGAGACCTGCAAAGTCTCGTCGTCAAATCCGTATCGTTGCGGCATCGCACACACTTCCTGACCGGTCTGTTCCGCCTTACTGTTGGCGCTGTCTTCGAGACAGCCCACCACCTGTAAGGCCGATGGCGACGTTGAACTTTTTGTGGCAAGCGCCGATCCACCGTTATACGCCGTTGGGAGCGGGTGTTACGTCAAGTGAGAGACCAATCTATGCCGTGCCTTCGAATGGACCGAGATCATGGCTGACGCCCCAAACGAGCTCACCTCCCACCCCGGCCGCGCCTCGACCGCAATCGAGGGCCTCGACGACATCCTCGGCGGTGGGCTGACTGCCAATCGACTGTACCTCGTCGAAGGCACGCCCGGCACCGGCAAGACCACGCTCGCGCTGCAGTTTCTCCTCAGGGGCGCCGAGCTCGGCGAACCCAGCCTTTACATCACCCTTTCCGAGACAGCCGAAGAGTTGCGAGCGGTCGCGGCCACCCATGGCTGGTCGCTCGAACCTCTCTCTATCTTCGAACTCGTCGGTGACACCGGCCTCGATCCCGACAGCGAGCAGACGGTGCTGCATCCCTCCGAAGTGGAGCTCGGTGAAACGGTCCGCGAAGTGATGCAGCAGATCGACACGCTGCGGCCACGCCGGGTCGTGTTCGACAGCCTCTCCGAAATGCGGCTCCTTGCCCACAACCCGCTCCGCTACCGTCGCCAGATCCTGGCGCTTAAGCAGTTCTTCTCCAGCCGGCAGTGCACCGTGCTGATGCTCGACGACCGCACCGCTGACCCCACTGACCTGCAACTCCACAGCATCGCCCACGGCGTGATCGCTCTCGAGCAGGCGCCGCGTGACTTCGGTTCCGAACGCCGCCGCCTGCGCGTCGTCAAGATGCGCGGCGTCAAGTTCCGCGGCGGCTACCACGACTTCAATCTCGACACCGGCGGCCTGACCGTCTTCCCCCGCCTGGTCGCGGCAGAGCAAAAAGTAGAGTTGACCACAACACCCCTGTGCACCCGGTGACCCCAACACGGCAAGATTAGAGGCGGCGGGCTTGTGCCAGGCACCAACACCCTCTTGATGGGTCCGTCCGGCGTCGGCAAGACCACCACCGCCGTTCGCTGCGTGCTCGCAGCTCTCGAGCGAGGCGAACGTGCCACCTACTTCCTGTTCGACGAGGGCCTCGCCACCTTTCTCGCCCGCAGCGCCGCTTTCGGCATGGGCCTGCGTCCTTTCCTGGCCACCGGCCAGCTTCTCATCTCGCAGATCGATGCCGCTGAACTTTCCCCGGGTGAGTTCAGCGCGCGCGTTCGTACCGCGGCCGAGCAGGAGGGTGCCGGCGTGGTCGTGATCGACAGTCTGAACGCCTATCTCCACTCGATGCCCGGAGAGCAATTCTTGCTACTTCAGATGCATGAGATCCTGACCTATCTCGGCCAGCGCGGTCTGGTGGGCGAGGTTCGGACCGATATCGACCTGAGCTACCTAAGCGACAGCGCGCTGCTGTTCCGCTACTTCGAGGCCGAGGGCAACGTCCGCAGCGCCATCTCGGTCTTGAAGTGCCGCGCGAGCCCGCACGAGCGGACCATACGTGAACTCAGACTGACCTCCGCTGGCCTTCGGGTCGGTCACGCACTGACTGACTTCGAAGGCGTGCTCACCGGACTGCCCGCTTACAAGGGCGCGGTCGCCATGCTCACGAACCCGGCAGAGCCTGGCCCGAGCTGACGGCATGCCTGAACGTCTTCTCATCCTGGCGCCGCATGGCCGCGATGCGCCGGTGATTGACCAGGTCCTGCGCCGCCAGGGCATGGAGACGCAAATTTGCCGCGACCTCAGCATCTTGCGCGCCAGTCTCGAGGGCGACGTGGGCGGCGTCTTCGTAACCGAGGAGGCGCTTGCCGGCTCCGATCTCGAAGCGCTCCTCACCTGGTGCGATCGGCAGCCCCCCTGGTCCGACCTCCCCTTCGTCGTGCTGGCCACCAAACAGGCCGGTTACCGCGCTGACCCCGCCAGCCGCCTGCTCGAACGCCTCGGCAACGTCGTGCTGCTCGAACGTCCCATCAACGCGGAGACGCTGGTCAGCGCGAGCCGCTCCTCAATCCGCGCGCGCCGCCGTCAGTACCAAGCGCGCAAGCTGCTTGAGGAACGCGAGCGGGCAGAGCAGGAACTACGCCGGTTGAACGACATCCTCGAAAACCGCGTCGAGGAGCGCGCGCGCGAACTCGACAAGGCGCACGAGGTTCTGGAGTTCGCACTCGATTCGGCTGGTATGGGCTCTTGGGATCTCGATCTCGTCAGCGGCCTCTCGCGCCGCACGCCGCAGCACGACCACATCTTCGGCTATGGCGAACCCGTCCAGCACTGGGGACGCGACACCTTCCTCGCCCACGTGCTTGATGAAGACAGGCCGCTCGCCGAAAACGCCCTCGACGTCGCCATCAGAACCGGACGTTTCGACGTTGAGTGCCGGATCCGCCGCACCGATGCCGTCACACGATGGATTGTCGCAAAAGGCAAGGTGAGCTTCAGCCCGTCCGGCACACCGGTCCGGATGACCGGCGTCGTGATGGACACCACGGAGAGGCGCGTCACCGAGGATGCGCTGCACCAGGCTCAGAAGATGGAGGCGATCGGCCAGCTCACGGGCGGCGTCGCGCACGACTTCAACAACCTGCTGACCGTGATCGTGGGCGGCCTCGAGCTGATCAGTCAGAAGCCCGAACAGGTCGGACGCGTTCTCCGGCTTTCCGACGCCGCCCTGATGGCGGCCAAGCGCGGTGAACAACTCACCACCCAGCTGCTCGCCTTCTCGCGCCGCCAAACGCTGCGGCCGCAGACGGTCAGCCCGAACCGGCTCCTGCGCGAATTCGAGACCTTGGCGCATCGGGCGGTGGGAGAGGCCTGCACGCTACGCTTCTCCCTCGCAGCCGACGTTCATCCGATCCGCATCGATCCCGCACAATTTGAGTCGGCGGTGCTGAACCTGATCGTCAACGCCCGCGACGCGTTGCCGGACGGTGGCGACATCGTCGTTGCGAGCAGCAATGTCGACGAGCCGGGCGGCCTGACCCAGAGCGTCGCCATCAGCGTCTCCGACAACGGAACAGGTATCGACGCGCAAACTCTGGAGCGTGCCTTCGAGCCGTTCTTCACCACCAAGGATGTGGGCAAGGGATCAGGC
>CAXUIA010000005.1:15795-20837 GCA_964250835.1 uncultured Acetobacteraceae bacterium
ACCACCAGGTTGGTGGGAATGGCAGCCGGCCGGGGTGTCAGTCTTGTTTTGGGTTGCGCCCGCGAGGCGGGCGGCGACGTCAAGATCGACACGGAGGTCGGCCGCGGCACCACTGTTACGCTCACCCTGCCACGCTCGACCGAAATGATTTCACGTGACACCATGCTCAACGCGACGCCGCCGGCCGGTGCCGCGCGCGAAGGTCAGACCGTGTTGCTCGTCGAAGACGACGAACAGGTACTTTCGATGGCGCTTGAAAGCCTGTCGGAGCTGGACTACCGCGTGATCGTTGCACGCAGTGCAAAAGAAGCGCTCGCGCATGTCGGCGGCCCCGAGCGCATCGACGTCATGTTCTCCGATGTGGTGATGCCGGGCGGCATGAACGGCGCGCAGCTCGCCGTTCGAGCACGGCAGGTCCGGCCGGACCTAAAGGTGGTGCTGACCTCAGGCTATGTCGGCGCGCCGTCGAATGACACGGACATGGATGCGTTCGACATCCTTAACAAACCCTACCGACGACACGAACTGGCGGAAAAGATCAGAACAGTCCTGAGCTGATTGACGTTAAACCCGACCGACGTCAGTGCCCACTGCACGGGCGCGAGCAGCCGGCGTCTTCCAGCATCTCGACGATCAACATCGACAGTGCCGCGAGGCGAAACGGCTTGGCCAAAAACCTGTGCGGGATCGGAACCTGTTTCGACATACCCAAGGTGTCGATCCGGCCGCTTACGAACAGCACGAGAACATTCGGATCCTTCGCCCGGGCGCCGCGCGCCACCGCAAGTCCGTCCGCGCCAGGCATGTTGATGTCGGTTACCACGATATCGACGTGCTTCGTGCCCACCATCAACCGGAGCGCCTCGTCTCCCGAGCACGCCGCTGTAACGCTGTAACCTGCATCCTCCAGCCAATCGACCATTGACGTCCGTATCGCTGGCTCGTCTTCGGCGATCAGCACATGCATCTGAGCGTTTGCCCTTCGGTCACGGGACGCATCGGCGCCCCGAAGCGTTCTTAACGCGGGTGACAGCGCCGTAACACCGGGAGATCAGAGGAAGCCCAGGATTACACGCTCAAGTGATCAATCGTGAAAGGAACGAAACGAGATCACCTGCACCCCGATGTCACTCGCCGGATCAAGCGAACTCGAAAACCACCTTGACGCAGCCATCCTGCTTGTCGCGGAACGTCTTGTAGAGAGCCGGACCATCCTCTAGACTACCGCTACGATGCGTAATCAGGAACGTGGGATCGATCGTCCCATCCTGAATCAGCGCGGTCAGCTTCGGCATATAGCGCTTCACGTGCGTCTGCCCGGAGCGCATGGTCAATCCCTTCTGGACCACGGACGCCATGTTGACCGGAACCGCGCCGGTATAGACCCCGGGCACCGACACCACCCCACAGGGCCGGCAGGCCTGGATCGCCTGCGCCAGCGCGAACGGCCGCTCGGTGCTCGTGAGCTTCTTCTGCACCGTGCTCAGCACGCCCATGACTCCGTGACCGCCATCCGCTTCGGCGCCCACGCAGTCTATCACCCCGTCCGGCCCCTCGCCGTGCGTGATCTCCTTGATCCGCTCCAGCACATCCTCCTCAGCCGGGTTGATCACGTCGGTGGCACCCGCCGTGCGCGCAAGCGCGATCCGCTCCGGCACCTCCTCGATGGCAATGATCCGGCCCGCTCCCATCACGGACGCAGACTTGATCGCGAACAGGCCGACCGGCCCCGCACCCCAAACCGCGATGATCTCGCCGCCCTTGATGTCGCAGTGCTCGGCACCCTGCCATCCTGTCGGCAGGATGTCGCTCAGGAACAGCGCCTGCTCATCGGTCATGTCGTCGGGCACCACCATCGGCCCGACATCGGCCATCGGCACGCGCACATACTCCGCCTGACCGCCCCAGTAGCCGCCGGTGACGTGGCTGTAGCCGAACAACCCGGCCGTCGTGTAGCCGAACGTCGCTGCCGCCATTGCGGCATTCCGGTTCGAGCGCTGGCAGCACGACCAGTTGCCGAGCTTGCACTGACGGCACTCGCCGCAGTTGATGTTGAACGGCACCACGACCCGGTCGCCCTTCTTCAGGGTGTGGGTGAGCGAACCCACCTCGACCACCTCGCCCATGAACTCGTGCCCGAGCACGTCTCCGGACTCCATGGTAGGCATCAGGCCGTCCATAAGATGGAGGTCTGAGCCGCAGATCGCGCAGCTCGAGACCTTCAGGATGACGTCGCGCGTGTCTTCGATGGTCGGATCGGCCACCGTGTCGCATCGTATGTCGCCGCGTCCGTGCCAACAAAGTGCCCGCATATCGACGCCTCCGGTTGCCAGTCGGAACACAAACTCGTTCGGAACCGCTCGGTTCAACCATCAGCGATGCAATAGTGATCCGAGCCGGGGGCGCTGCTCCTGCTCACTCCTGGGACCGCATCCCAGACCGGCACGAGACGGGTTGAAGATGGTGCCGACACTCGGATTTGAACCGAGGACCTACTGATTACGAATCAGTTGCTCTACCCCTGAGCTATGTCGGCCGCCATCCCGGCGGCTCTTACAAGCCTCCCACGGGAACCGCAACCAAGTCTGCTGGTTAGGCCACTCGAACAAGCCCACATCACGCGGACGAGAGACTGGAGACCGAACACTGCCGACCACCATCCAGCCCGGTTCGCACGCCGACAAACAGTCGCCGACGTTGCAATCCGTAGCCGATATCTGCGAATGCCCGGACTGCGGACTGTTTCAGATCATCCCCGACAGCAGCCCCGGAGAAACTGTTCGCTGCTCCCGTTGCAGCGCCTGGCTGCGCCGGCATCGCCGTGACCCGACCACGGTTGCCCTCGCATGCACCGTGACGTCCCTCATTCTCTACGTGGTCGTGCTCACCCTGCCACTGATGACCCTCGACCTGCTCGGACGTCTCCACACCGTCAACATTCTGACCGGACCGGTCGCACTCTGGAACGCCGCCGGCGGTCTGGCCCTCGTGGGATCTCTGGTTCTCTTCGCAACCGTGCTGATGCCGGGCATCGTGATCGCGCTCAACTTGCTCGTGCTGTCGGGCGCGCGGCAGACGCCATCCCCCGGGTGGCTCCCGAGGCTTCTGCGGGTGCAGCAAACCCTGCGGCCCTGGTCGATGGTCGAGGTCTACATGCTCGGCGTCTTCGTCGCCTACACCAAGCTGGTCGACCTTGCGCGCGTCGATCTCGGCGCATCCATCTTCGCACTGGCCGCCATCATGGTGCTGATGATCGCCGCCGACAGTGCCTTCGACAGCCTGGCGATATGGCAGAAAATCGAGGCGGAGCGACGGCCGGGCGACGCCGTTCCCCAGCTTTCGTCCCAAGAAGGTCTGGCCGACACCGGGCGTCTCACCGCCTGCCACCGCTGCGAGCTGGTCGTGCGAGCCGAGGAGCCGGCCGATGGCTGCCTTTGTCCGCGCTGTCTCGCCGTCCTGCATCGCCGTGAGCCCAACTCGCTGCAGCGCACGATGGCCTACCTGATCGCGTCCGCCATACTCTACATACCGGCCAACGTCCTGCCGGTGCTGACGCTGACCAGGTTCGGCCAGGGCGAGCCCAGCACCATCATCGCCGGCGTCGAACAGCTTTACACGTCGGGCATGCTCCCCCTGGCCCTGCTGGTCTTCACCGCCAGCATCTGCGTCCCTTGCCTCAAGGTCGTCGGTCTGGCGATCATGGTCTTCACCACCCACTTTCGTCTCAGCGGCGGTCTTCTGGACCGGACCCGCCTGTTCCGCATCATCGACTTCATCGGCCGCTGGTCGATGATCGACGTGTTCATGATCTCCATCCTTGTCGCCATCGTCCACTTCGGCTTTCTCGCCAACGTCGATGCCAATCCTGGCATCGTCGCCTTCGCCCTCGTCGTTGTTCTCACCATTTTCGCCGCCGAGTCCTTTGACCCGAGGCTGATGTGGGACGCGGCCGCTCAGCGTAGGCCTCGCCGCTCGCTCGCTGCCGTCCGGACCGCAGCGGAGTGAGCGGCGCCACGGGCGGCCAAGGCGGCGAGCGTCCCGTCGCGACCACACGCCGAACGCGATTCTCGACGATATGGATCATCCCTATCATCGCGCTGGTGGTCGCGATCTTTCTCGGCTACCGCACCATCAGCGCTCGTGGCGACCTGATCACGATATCCTTCCAGTCCGCCGAAGGCCTCACCGCGGGCCAGACCCAGGTCAAGCACAAGAACGTGGCGCTCGGCACAGTCGAGAATATCAAGCTGACGGGTGACATGCAGAACGTGATCGTCAGCGTGCGCATGACGCGCGAGGCTGACCGCATCTTGAACGATAGAACCCGGTTCTGGGTGGTCCGGCCGCGTCTCTCGGGCTCCAACATCAGCGGTCTGGAGACGCTCGTCTCCGGCGCCTATATCGCGGTCGATCCCGGGACCGAAGGAGGAGCTCGGACCCGAGACTTCAAGGGTCTTGAGTCACCACCTGGCGTCCGCTCCGACGAGCCGGGACGAACCTACACGCTGATGACCAATAACGTGAAGTCGGTTGGTGAGGGCTCGCCCGTGTTCTTCCGCGGCCTCACGGTCGGTGAGGTGCTCGGCTACAAGATCCCTCCGGCAGGGCGAGGACCCATCCCGGTTCAGGTCTTCGTTCGTGATCCCTACGATCACTTCGTAAAGGTCGACACCCGGTTCTGGAACGACTCCGGCGTTGAGGTGGCGTTTGGCGGCGGCGGCATCCGCTTCCAGATCGAGTCCTTGCAGGCCGTCCTTTCGGGCGGCATCGGCTTCGGCATCAGCGAGGACCGCCATGGCGCGACAGTGCCGGACGCACCCGACGAAGCGGTCTTTAAGCTCTACGACACCGAGGAGATCGCAACCTCGGCCGGTTATCACCGCCGCATTCCATTCGCGACCTATCTGCAAAGCTCGGTCAAGGGATTGTCCGTTGGCAGCGAGGTTGATCTCTACGGTCTGCAGATCGGCAACGTGACCGAAATCCAGCTCGAAATCGATCCGCACACAGGTGACACGCGCGTTCGCGTCGGCATGGAAATC
>CAXUIA010000005.1:20847-22307 GCA_964250835.1 uncultured Acetobacteraceae bacterium
CCGACGAACTCCACGGTCTCAGTCCGGCCGACTACACACGGCAATTGGTCGCCAAGGGAATGCGCGCGCAGATCAGTTCGGCGAGCTTCATCACCGGCGCCTCCCTGATCAGCTTCGAATTCGTACCGGACGCCAAGCCCGCCGACATCACCATGGAGGGTGACATCATCGTCGTTCCAAGCGAGAAGGGCGGCCTCTCCGGCATCACCGACAGCCTGAGCGATGTTGCCGCCAAGCTCGACAGCCTGCCGCTGAACCAGATCGCCTCCCATCTCGATGACCTGCTCGCCGGCGCCGGCCGAACCGTCAACAGCCCCGACCTCAAGCAGGCGCTGCACCAGCTTTCAGGCACTCTCGCCAGCATCCACGGGCTAGCCGACCACGCCAATCGGGGTCTCGACCCTGCACTGAAGCAGCTCCCCATCCTCACCGACCAGCTTCGCCAGACCCTGCAGCATGCGAACACGCTGCTCACGAGCTACAGCGGCAACTCCGACTTCAGCAGCAACCTCAACCAGCTTCTAAGCCAGCTGTCGGACACGGCGCGCTCGCTCCGGCTCCTGTCGGACTACCTGCAGCGGCATCCAAACTCCCTCATCTTTGGCCGCGCCGCGCCAGGACAGCACCAATGACCGACCGCACGATCGCCCGACGTCGCTTGCTGACGCTGCTGGCACTTCCGGTCCTCGCGCGCTGCGGCAGCGGCGATCCTGCCTACTTCACGCTTGCCCCCTGGCCAGGCCAGCCGCATCGCGGCGGGCCGTCGCCGATCGCGGTGCGCCCCCCCAGCGTCGCCTCTTTCCTCGATCGCGACTACATCGTCCAGAGCACGCAGGGCTACAAACTCAAGCTCGCCGGCAATGATGCCTGGGCCGAGCCGATCAGCGACATGATCGCGCGCGTGCTGACCTCCGACCTGGCGCAGCGCCTGCCCGACGCGACGATCTTCAAGACGGCAACTGCCATCCACCCGAGCCCGTCGGCCGTCGTCGAGCTCGTGATCGACCGTTTCGACGAGGATCCTTCCGGGACCGCGATCGTCCACGCCTCCTTGGCGATCCGGCCCGCCGACGGCGCCATCACCGCGACCACCCCGATCAGGCTCTCCGACCAGCCGGCCAGTTCCAGCACGGCCGATCTGGTGGCGTCGCTCAGCCGCATGATCGGCCAGATCGCCGATCAGGCCGTGCAACAACTTCTCGCCACCGCCGTCACCGGCTGACCCGTGTCTGGCCAGTGGTCGTTCGACCCGGAATGGCTGACCGTCAATCACGGCTCGTTCGGCGCCTGTCCGCGTCGCGTCCGAGAAGCCCAGGCGCGCTGGCGTGAACGTTTCGAGCGCCAGCCGACCGGCTTTACCCACCACGAGCTCCCCCATCTCCTGCGCGCTGCCGCTGCCTCAATCGCCGGCTTCCTCAACGCCGACCCGAACGATACCGTTCTCGTCGACAACGCGACCT
>CAXUIA010000005.1:22317-23246 GCA_964250835.1 uncultured Acetobacteraceae bacterium
GACCTCGGGCTGCAACGCCGTCCTCCGCTCGCGCCGCTTCGCCCCCGGCGACGAGATCCTGATCCTCGACCAGACCTATGGTGCGATCCGAAACACCGTCCGCTTCGTGGCCGCGCAATCAGGTGCCAACGTCGTCACCCTCGTCGTGCCCTTCCCGAACACGAACCCCTACGAAGTCACCGCCCGCCTGCAGGCGGCACTCAACGACCGGACCGCGATCGCCGTCCTCGACCACATCACCTCGCCGGGCGCGCTCGTCCTGCCGATCGCCGACATGGTCCGCACCTGCCGCCAGCGCGGCATCCCGGTCCTGGTCGACGGCGCCCACGCTCCGGGCCAGCTCCCGCTCGATCTCGCCGCCATCAACGCCGACTGGTATTCCGGCAATCTGCACAAATGGCTGTTCGCACCCGCCGGCACCGGCTTCCTCCACGCACGCGCCGGCCGCCAAGCCGATCTACACCCAACCGCGATTTCGCACGGCCTCGGCCACGGCTTCCTCGCCGAATTTGATTGGACCGGGACACGCGACGTCTCCGGCTGGCTCGCCGTTCCTGACGCGATCGCCTTCCACCAGGAACTCGGCGGGCCCGAACTTATGACCCGCAACGCCGCCCTAGCCCGCGAGGGCGCCGAGATCGTCGCATCCATTCTCGGGACGCAAACAGCGCCCGGCTGCCTACCCGGTGCGGCCATGGCGCTCGCGCGACTACCCGACTGGCTCGGCGCCGACGCCGGAGGGGTGCGCGAACAGCTCATCGCGCGACGCGTCGATGCTCCCGTGCACGCGCTCGCGGGCAACCTCTGGGTCCGGATGTCGGCTCAGGCCTACAACACGCCGGATGACTACAAGCGACTGGCAGAAGAGATGGGGGGGGGGGCCCCCCCCCCCCCCCCAGCGGGGGGGCGGGGGCCCCCACCGAAGGCTT
>CAXUIA010000005.1:23256-24558 GCA_964250835.1 uncultured Acetobacteraceae bacterium
CCCGCATCACAACACGCGACGGGCAGAGCGAAACGGGGCGCTGCCCCGAACCCCGCCAAAGGCTTGGCCTCTGGACACCACTATCTAAGTTCCGAGCAGTTCTCGCCACTCGGGCGACAGCTTCGCACGCACAACCTCTCCCGCCATGATCATCTGCTCCAACGCCGCCAGCAGGGCCGCAGCCAGAAGCGGCGTCACCTCGCCCGCACCATACGTCGAAACCTGAAGCCGGTCGGGCGATTGCACGATCGCAACGCTCGCCCACTGGCTCGCATCAAGCTCGGCGGCAACCACTGCGAGATCCTCAATCAGCCGCATGGTCCGTATCGATGTCTCGCAAACATCTGCCGGCTGCATCGACTTGGATGGACTGAGCTGAAACGGGTTCATCAGCGAACTCCCTTCTGGAGACCCTCCAAAGGTGATCCGCTTTCCTGAAGACACCCTTAACGTGGCCTCGTTCACTTGCGTCGTTTCGTGATGAAAAGAGGGTCAGCGGGATCATAGCCATGCGCGACCATCCAGCGCACGCCTGAGAGCGCGCTTGTCCAAAAAACCAAGATCCGATCTGACTTGGCTGCGTGAAAGCGGCTATGGCCGCGGCAACACCGAATGTCCGCGGCGGGATTCGAACCCACGGCCCCAGGATTCAATCCCACTTCGGCTTTCGCCGCCGGTCCCCGCGCCAGCGGATCCCGTTCGTGGTCTGGACTGTCCCTTCACCGTAAGCACCGTCGCCGGAGCCGTTAGGTGCCGCCCTACCAGTCTCTACACCGTCCCGCCGAAACGGGCTTGGCTCGGGATTGGCACCGTGCCAGCGCACGAAGCGTTCCCCGACTTTGAGCGGATCCACGGCGCCGTTTCCGTGCGCCGCGCCCAATTACCTTCAGGAATCCTGTGCTCTATCCTGCTGAGCTACGCGGACGTCGTCGGTGTCGTCCTTCCCCAACATAGCGTCACGAATACAAACGGCAAACCCCGCGATCAGCGGCCACTCGCCTGCCGCGCCACCCTCGCCACCAGGTTCCGGCAGAGCGCGTAGTCCGGCGCGCCGGACTGCTTGCAGTCCGCTTCGACCCGGTTCGTCATGCTTGCCGCCTCTTCAAGCGCGTCCAGGCTCCATATCCCGAGCGCGCGCGCGAACGCGCCCGTCCGTTTGAAGAACACCGGAGGCCGCACACTCCGGGTCGCATCCGCCGCCGACACGCGCTGCCGCTCCATCGCCGTCCGTGCGTCGCGCAACTTGTGGAAGTGATACAACAGCGACCGGGCGATCTGCACCGGGCTCGCCCCGTTGGCGAT
>CAXUIA010000005.1:24568-25314 GCA_964250835.1 uncultured Acetobacteraceae bacterium
GCCGCCGCCACGCGCACGCTCGGCAGCGAGACCGCCTCGACCGCCTCGATGTCGATCAACCGCGCCTCACCGGCATACAGCACCAGCTTCTCCACCTCGCTGCGGGCCGCCGCCCGATCCGCCCCCAGCTGATCGGTCAAGTAGGCCAGCGCGTCCGCATCGATCCGGCAGCCTTCGCGCTCGATCATCTGTCGCAAGGTCCCCGCGAGCTGACGTCCCTCCTCGGGATAGCACCCGATGACCGCCGCCTCGGACTTGGCTTCGAGCGCCGCCCGCAGCTTCGACCGCGGCGGCAGAGAGCCCGCCTCCACGATGATCAGCGTGTCCGACGTCACCCGCAAACACCGTTCAATCGGCGCCAGCAGCCCTTCCGCCGCATCGCGCACCCGCACCACGCGACGGCCGCCGGTCAGCGACAGCGCCGTCGCCTCCTCCTCCAGACGATGGTGGGTGTCGCGCTCCAGCGAGGCCACGCGGAACGGATCATCAGAAGCGCCCACGACCCGACGCACGAGTTGGTCGCCACGCTCATGAACCATGCCGGCATCCTCGCCGAACAGCAGGACCACCCGGCACGCACCTGGGTTGTCCAGAAAGCGCTCAACGCCACGCGCGTCGAGTTTCACCCGTGCGGCGTCACGGGACTGACCGACTGCGCCTCGCGCCGCTTGAAATACTCCGTCACCTGCAGCGTAATCTCATCGGCAAGATTGGCTGCCACGCGCGCCTGGGTGTTGTCCCCGGAC
>CAXUIA010000005.1:25324-30243 GCA_964250835.1 uncultured Acetobacteraceae bacterium
GATGGCGACTCAGCGCCCTGCCTCCCCGGACTCCGTGCTCTGGAAGTATTGCTGATCGATATTGTTGAACCCGTCGACCGTGCGCGCGCTGCTGCTCGCCAGCGTGACCGGCGCAATCCCGGTCGTGCGCAGCGTCCAGCTTGCGGTGCCGACCTCGCGCGTGAAGGTGGCCGAGTTGTCCGGCTGTATCGCAATCCCCGCGGCGCTCAAACCGGGATTGACGTTGAGCTGATAGCTGGCAGCCACTCCAGAAGCAGGGTTGCCGAGGCCCTCCTGCAGCTCTTCCCGCATCAACTGTCCATAGCGGCCGCCGATATAGTTGACGTAGATCGCCGGCAGCTCACTGGTCGACGCTCGATCATACAACGGCTGAAAGCCGCACCCTGCCAGCGCCAGCAGCAGGACCGCCGTCCTCAAAGTGCCACCACGAAATTCACGATCCGCCCGGGCACATGGATGCACTTGACGATCCGCTGCCCCGCCAGAAGTCGCGCCACGTTCGGCTCACGCTCCGCCGCCTCGATCACCGCCGCTTCAGTCGCATCTGCCGAGACCTCGACCGTCCCACGAAGCTTGCCCCCAATCTGCACCGCCATCGTCACCCGGCTGCGAACCAGCAGTGCGGGCTCGGGCTCCGGATAAGCCCGCTCGGCCGCGAGCTTCCCGCCCGGATCGAGCTTCGCCACGATCTCTTCCGCAAGATGCGGAATGATCGGGGCAGCCAGCAATGCGGCGATCATCGCCGCCTCGCGGCGCGCCCAGTTGAGATCGGCATCCGGCGCCGCCCGCTCGGCCTCCCCGAGTGCCGACACCAGTTCATGCAGCCGCGCCACCGCCACGTTGAACCCGAAACCCTCGATCGCCTCCGTCACCGCCCCGATGGTCCGGTGCGTGGTCGAACGCAGCGCCTGCGCCGCCTCGCCGAACGCCTCTGGCCGATCGGACGCCGGAAGCTGTGCCGCGGCAACGGCAAGCCGATGCAGCTTGGCCACGAAACGCCACGCGCCGGTGACGCCGGCCTCGGTCCATTCGAGATCACGTTCCGGCGGATTGTCCGACACCATGAACCAGCGCGCCGTGTCGGCGCCGTAACGGGCAAGGATCACCGACGGCTCGACCACGTTGCGACGCGACTTGCTCATCTTCTCGACACGGCCGACCATCACTGCGGCGCCCGTGCCAACGCGCGTCGCACTTTCCAAGCCGCGCTCGACCTCTTCCGGATACAGCCACACGCCCTCGCCGTCGCGGTATGTCTCGTGCGTCACCATTCCCTGGGTAAACAACCCGGCGAACGGTTCGTCGATCCCGAGATGGCCGGCTTGCTTCATCGCGCGCGTAAAGAAGCGCGCATACAGCAAATGCAGGATCGCGTGCTCGACGCCGCCCACATACTGGTCGACCGGCAACCAGGCGTCCGCTGCCGCACGATTGATCGGCACCGTTGCCCGCGGCGAACAGAATCGCGCGAAATACCACGCGCTGTCGACGAAGGTGTCGAGCGTATCCGTCTCCCGCACCGCCGGCTCCGCGCATGACGGACAGCGGACATGCTTCCAGGTCGGATGGTGATCGAGTGGATTGCCGGGCAGATCGAACCTGATGTCGTCCGGCAACCGCACCGGCAGCCGGTCACGCGGCACCGGCACCACGCCGCACGCCTCGCAGTGCACGACCGGGATCGGGCAGCCCCACGGCCGCTGACGCGACACGCCCCAATCGCGGAGCCGCCAGTTCACCACGCCCTCGCCAGCGCCAAGCTCCTCGAGCCGGGCAATCGCGGCCCGCTTGGCGTCCAACGTCTCCAGCCCGTCGAGGAAACCCGAGCGCACGATCCGGCCCGGCCCCGTATAGGCCGCTGCCGACACATCGACAGGCACCTCACCGTCCGCCGCGATCACGGGTATGATCGGCAACCCGTATTTGGCCGCGAACTCATGATCACGCTCGTCATGGCCGGGACAGCCGAACACCGCACCGGTCCCGTATCCGGCAAGCACGAAGTTGGCGATCCACACCGGGTGCGTCGCGCCCTCGATGAACGGATGCGCCACTCGAAGCCCGGTATCGTAGCCGCGCTTCTCAGCGGTCTCGATCGCCGCCTCGCTCGTCCCAAGCCGGCGGCACTCGGCAATGAAGGCTGCCGCGTCCACGTCATGCTCGGCACAGCGCTCCGCGAGCGGATGATCCGCCGCGATCGCCACAAACGACATCCCGAACAGAGTGTCCGGCCGCGTGGTGTAAACCTCCAGCGTCTCCGCGCCGCCTACCAGCGGGAACCGGATCCGCGCGCCCTCGCTACGCCCGATCCACTTCTCCTGCATGGTGCGCACGCGTTCCGGCCAGCGCTCCAGGTTTCCCAGGCCATCCAGCAACTCGCCGGCGAAGGCCGTAATCCGAAAAAACCATTGCGACAGGCGCCGTGTCTCGATCGGCGCACCCGACCGCCAGCCGCGTCCCTCGATCACCTGCTCGTTGGCCAGCACCGTCTGATCGACCGGATCCCAATTCACCAAGCTCTCACGCCGGTAGGCAAGGTCGTTCGCCAGCAAATCCAGAAACAAAGCCTGCTGCTGCCCGTAATATTCGGGATCGCAGGTTGCAATTTCCCTGCTCCAATCGAGCGAGAACCCGATAGGCGCCAGCGCCTCGCGCATCGCCGAAATGTTGGCATACGTCCAGGCCGCCGGACTGACGCCGCTGTCACGCGCGGCATTCTCGGCCGGCAGACCGAACGCATCCCAGCCGATCGGATGCAGCACCGTATAGCCGCGTGCCCGCTTGTAGCGCGCAATGACGTCACCGATCGTGTAGTTCCGCACGTGGCCCATGTGAATGCGCCCCGACGGATACGGGAACATGTCGAGCGCGTAATAGGTGCGTGCGCCAGGCGGCGGCACGTCAGGCACCGCAAAGCAGCGACGCTCCGCCCACACCGATTGCCACCGCGCTTCGACCTCGCGCGGCTCGTAGACGCGAGGCTCGGCCGCATCCATCAGCCGTTATCCCGACGCGCCCGCACGCAGTTCGCGCGCGCGCGCCAGCACTTTGTTGGTGATGTCGGCCGCCGTCTCGGGAGCCACCGCCGCATCCACCCATTGCCCGTCCTGCATGACCTGGCGGAATACCGCCACTCTCACGTCATTGGCCGCCAGCATACGGCCGAGAATATAGGCCTCCGCCTTGAAGCGCTCGCCGTTCACCGTCGGCGGCGTATACCAGTCGGTGATGATCACGCCGCCAACCGAATCGGCGGACGCAAATGGCATGAAGCTCAGCACGTCGATGGCACCCCGCCACAGATAGGCGTTCACGCCGCCACCGTTGGGCGTCGCCGCCGCTAGTTCCGACGACGCATCGCTGTTGCCGAGCAAGTGCCCCTTGTCGGGGATCGCGAGCGCGTTCGTCGTGCCGCCGTTGCCGCAGCCGGCAAGCACGGCCGCGCACAGGGCGAACGCTGCTATCGTGCCCCAACCTGATCGCATCCTCCGCCTCCTCGCTCAGCGGGGTGTGATAGCTTGCGGCGCTTGCCCCGCCAAGGTCGTGGCCTCGTGCGGAGCACGCTTGCGCGTGACGCTCCGAACGCCGCTGCGGCAGGGCTCGCAGAGCCGCCTCAACAAGGTGCCGTTTGTCCACAGACACCGTCGAAACGACCGCCGGAGACGGCGTGTCGTCGCTGTTTGACATGATCGACCCGATCGCAGGCCGTGCCGTCGAAGATCGGGAGCATGGGCACAATCCCCTGACCGGGCATTGCCGTTCCAAGCCCGAAACTCAAGCTGTTGCCGCCGCAAGCCATCGTCTGAGCCCGTCGAGCGAACGGAACTCCGATACCCCGTGAACCTGGCCGTCCGGCATCACTTCCCGCATGAGCCGGACGAGCCCGTTGCCAGGCCCCAACTCAAGAACTTTCGCCACCCCAGCACCCCGGCAGGCGTCCATGCACGCAGCCCAGTCAATCGTCTGCTGCATCTGCAGGGCGAGTTTGTCCAGCCCGGCGCGCACGTTGAACACCGCTTGACCGTCCACGCCGCTCAGCAGCCGCACACCGGACGGAACCTCACCGGCGACGCGCACGGTCGCCAACGCAGACCGGAACCGCTCGCTTGCTCCGTGCAGCAACGGCGTATGCGAGGCGATCGCAACCGGGATCAGCGCCGCACGCGGGGCGCCATGCGCGTCGGCGTCCGTGATGAGCGCCTCCAGGGACCCACGAGCGCCGCCAACCAGGACCTGATCCCGCCCGTTGATGATGGCGATGTGGCACTCATGCGCGCGGCAGAGCGGTTCCAACTGCCGCCTCGTCAAGCCGCGTATAGCAGCCAGGCCGGACGCCTCTGTCGTCGCATCATCCATCGCCGACGCGCGTGTCACGGCAAGGCCTATGACCTGTTCGACGTCGAGCATTCCTGCGACGCCCCAGGCGGCAAGCTCGCCCACGCTATACCCCGCGACGACCAGCGGGCGCCCCACAACGTCGTTCAGGACGGCCCAGGCGGCCATCGCCTGCGTACAGCACAGGATCTGCCCCAGCTTGTTGGCGTGCAGCTCCTCCGCGCTGGCCTGCCGAACCAGCGCGCGCGGGTCTTGGCCGCCCAGCGCCGCCTTACCCGCCTCAAAGACGCGCGCTGCCTGCGGAGCGTCCGCCATCAGGTCGAACATACCGGCTGCCTGCGATCCTTGACCGGAGCAGAGGATCGCGATGCCGGTCACGACAGCCGGCTCAGCTCATCCAGAAACACCGTGGCCGCGAGCATATCCGCGCAGCCCCCGGCGCTGAGGCGTCGAGCGACAAAATTCCGGTGCACGCAGGCGGCCCGCTCCCGCCACCCTGCCTGCCCGACGCCGCCCCCGGCCAGGAACTCAGACGCCTGGACGCGCGCGAAAACGAGGCCGTCGATGCCGCCGCGATGGAGCAA
>CAXUIA010000006.1:0-1533 GCA_964250835.1 uncultured Acetobacteraceae bacterium
TTTACCGGCCCATGCAGCGATCCCGCCCACCCCCCGCCGCACCAGCGCGCGCGCCGCTCGCACCGAAGCCAGAGTGATCGTCTCGCGATACCCGCCGCTGTCGGTGTTCGCGACCCCGGTCGCCACGTTGTAGGCGCGTATGACACCAGGCATCACGCTGGCAGCGTCCCAGTCAGGCCGCTCCACCAAGGAAGCCCGGCGAACCCAAGTCACCCGCCAGGCAAGTGGCGGGTCGCAACGCGGGAGGGTAACGCTAGGGCCGTCCCCCCGATCACGCGCGCCGACGCCGCCCAGAATACGGCTGTCGCAGCGCGGAATGGGGGTGAAGGACCATGATCTTTTCTGACCCGCACAACGGCGCAACGGAACTCCTGATCGAACCGTTCGGCCTGCTTGAAGGCGCTGGAGCGGCCGAAGCCGTCCAACGCGGCCTTGCCCTCCCGCTCATGGGCGGTCCCACCGCCTTCACCCTGGCCCGCCTGCATGACGGCCATGCCACGCTCGTCCGCGCGCCCGACATCCCCGAGCGCTTCCACGCCGCCCTAGCCCGCGTGACCGCCCCGCCCAGTTCCGCCGGATTGCCCTCCGGGCCGCTCGTCATGGCGATCATCAACGCCACGCCCGACAGCTTCAGCGATCCCGGGCTCCACGCTGATCCCGACCGCGCCACCGAAGCCGGCCGGCGCTTTATCGCCGAAGGCGCCGACATCCTCGACATCGGCGGCGAGAGCACCCGGCCCGGTGCTATCCCGCCCGGCACCGACGAGGAAATCCGTCGCGTCCTCCCCATTCTCCAAAACCTTCGCGGCCAGGCTCTTCTCTCCGTCGACACAAGGCGCGCGCCTGTCATGCTCGCAGCCCTCGACGCCGGAGCCAGCCTCATCAACGACGTCTCCGGCCTGACCTATGACCCTGACGCCGTCACGTTGCTCGCGCGCCATTCGGGCCCGATCATTCTCATGCACAGCCGCGGCACTCCCGCCACCATGCAGTCGCTCGCCACCTACGGCGACGTTGTTCTCGACACCGTACGCGAACTCGACGCCCGGATTGAAGCCGCCATCGCCGGCGGCATCGCGCGGACCCGCATCATCGTCGACCCTGGCATCGGATTTGCCAAAACTGCCGCGCAAAATCTCGAACTCCTGCACCGCCTGCCCATCCTGGCCAATCTCGGCTGCCGCATCCTGCTCGGCGTCAGCCGGAAGTCCTTCATCGGCCGCCTCGCCGACGAGCCGTCCGCCAGCAAGCGCACCCCGGGCTCACTCGCCGCCATCGCCGACGCGCTCAAGCTCCCCGGCCTCATCGTCCGGACACACGATGTCGAAGCCACGGTGCAATTCATCAAAGTCCACAGAGCAGAGGGGGGCGGGCCCCGACCCCCCCCGGGGCGCCCCCCCCCCCCCCCCCCCGCCCCACGAGCCTGTGCCGCCCCTGGGCGTCGAGCTGGTCGGCGAAGACGCGCCAATGGATCGGCCCCTGGCGGATCGGCTGCGCGTCGCGCGGCGTCAGGATGGCGGACAGGATGAGGTC
>CAXUIA010000006.1:1543-13414 GCA_964250835.1 uncultured Acetobacteraceae bacterium
CCGCTGGGGCGAGCCGCCCCAGACCCGCCTTGGGAAGACGTCAACCGGCGCCTCACGAGGCATTTCGGCAATCTTCTTTGGACGTGAGATTGATTGGCAGTTCACGCCTTACGGAGCGCAGGTGCCCTTAATCCCGATTGGGGGCATCCCCAGAGCCGTCTTACTTCCACTTCGCCGTACGTTCGCGCGCGCGCCTCGTGGGAGCGTGAAAATCGTTCGGTTTCCCGCGAACCCAGGCGACGAACCGCGACAGTTCCGGATCCGCGCGCAGCGCCTCCGGATCGGCCAAGTGTCGCGCGATCTCCGCCTCCGTGTAGCGTGCATGGATTGCCGAGTGGCAGATCTGGTGCAGCCGAACCGTCGCCCCGCGTGCCCCGCCCTTAAGCTTGGGCGTCAGATGATGCACCGACTGCCGTGCCTTGGGCGGGATCGCCCGTCCGCAGAGCGCGCACGGCGCCTGGTCTTCATCCATCGACACGAGATAGTTTTGGCCGAACTTCCGTGAAGACACCGCCATTATCACCCTGTCGAAGAACGGGCACACACGTTCAGCGAACACGAACTTTGAGCCGTTGGCCTCCTCGGCTCAGCCGGCAGGAATTGTGATCACCGTTCCGGGTGCCTGGCTTTCGGAGGCCAGCGCGATAAGAACCTGAACGACGGTGAACGCGAGCTTGCTGTCGAAATCGTCGTCACTGATCCAGAAGAACGAGTTCCGATAGGACACAGCGGTAAAAGCGTCTGGCGGAGCTTGCGGTCCGCAATGGATCACGACGACGGGCCGGCGTTCGACACCAAGGACCGCGAGCGTCGAAAGGGTGCGGCCGGCGACGATGTCGGCGCGCGGAACCTCGGCCCCGAAGCCTAGCTCGGCAAGCACGCCGAGCATGGAACGGGTCAGGATGGCAATCTGTCCCGGCTGCAACGGCGTGCGGCCGTAAACAAGCTCGAACTCGCTCCGGCGTCGCGCCAGCGAAAGCAGCCCGTAGACCTCCCTTTCGATGGCGCCAAGGCCGGGATCGTGGCTGGCGGCGATCGTCAGGAAAACGTGGTCGGGTGAGGATTTTGCTTTCTCCTCGTGCCCGGATGGCGGCTGCGGAGAAGGACCGAGGCGAACCGACAGCAGACCGGCGACCTGCAGGATACGCAGGTCGCGCAGAAGGACGAAAAACGGTGCCGCGCCAACGCCGAGATTGCCTTCAAGCGCCGTCGCATTGCTCAGGCCGTTGATTGAGCTCACGGCAAGGCGGAAGAGAACGTCGATCGGCAGGCCGCTGACCCCGAGCGGGAGGAGGGTAGCCGGCGAGAGGGGCCGAACGATGCTGTCTGCGTACTGAGCGCCCGCGAGCGGCTGATAGGTGAAGGTGGGCGTCTCCTGATACTGCAAGGTGCCGGTGCCGGTCAGATAGTTGCTGAGGTTGGTGGCAGGAAACGCCTCAAACCCGCCGCTTACGGTACGCTGAAACTGATAGCCCGAGATCACTTGAGTGGTCTGCAGGAACGTGGGCGTGTCTCCGTAACGAAGCCGGATCACGTTGAGCAGCGTTTGCTCCTTTTCCGAGGCGTTCAGCGCCTTCGAGTAGGAGATTTGGTCGCGTCCAAGCTGCCGTGGCCCAAAGCCGCTGCACGCTGCGAGCGGCAGGGATGCGGACAGCACACCGAAGGCAAGGAAGCGAACCCCTGCACGGGCGGTAGCGCGCCGGACGGCGGCGGTCGACCAGGTTGCTTGCACACGGCAACGATGCCCGCGACAGCGCGACGACGCAACGCGACGAGGAGCTCATGCTGACGGCAAGCAGCAGCCGGCACGGGTTCCCCCCGCCCGCGCGCCAGCCCACCCCCCGCTCCACGCTCGCCCACGCGGCCCATCACTGCGGCTAAGCTCATTGGGCCGGCGCCCCGGGCGGGCGCGCCCTCCCCAAACGTGAAGGCGGCAAGAGCGACATCAGCGCTACAGGCAAACTTTAGTGCCGCTCACACGGTCTCGTTGCGAACCGGTCGACACAGTAGAGGGTTGCGAGCTCGACACGCGTGTCCGGACGCGCCTCGCTCCACTCCTGCAGCATGGGCGGGCTCCGCTCGCGCGCCAACGCTTCCCTCTTCTAAGCAATCAACCACGCCAAAATAGAGCAAAAGATATGGTGCCAGACCTGGGCATCGGTTCTGTCAACCATCGTAAGATCAGCTTGAACACCCGGAAGTCATGACACACTACGCAATTGCTCGTTATGTTGACAGATGTGCAGCCCTGAGGCACCGTTTCTTCAGATGGAGGCCGCCCGACGCCGAGGGCTGATGCCGCGAGGAAGTCCACCTTGATGAACCGGTTATACGACAGCCCGGAGAACGTGACGGATGCCGGCCTTCCGGATATCCTCGCGGTCCAAGGGTCGGATAACCGCAAGCGTCGGAGTAATCGTGCAGAAAGCCCTTCGACCACGGAAGCCGTGAGGCAATGGCGGCAAGCGTAAGGAAGATTGCGCCCGCCACCTGGGCCGCAATGGCAGCAATCATCCTGGTCGTCGCCATGGCGTTCGATACCAAGGTGGTGCGTATCGGTTCGAGCCTCGACGTTCGCGCGGACGTCTTCTCGCCCGCTGCCTTTGGAGCTTCCGAGTTCCCCAAAGTAAAGGCCTACGTCCAAGCTCACGCGGTCGATGCCGCCACACTCGCCGCCGCCTTGAGCAAGGACGCGGCCTCCGCAACGAAGCAATACGGCGTGTCATCCGACGCTGGCCCAGAGTTCTCGGTTAAGTTCACGGGAAAGGCCGGCCAGGCAGACCTTGGCGTATACGACGTCGCAGTCCCTGGGCTTCCCTCAACGGTGAAGGTGACCTTGCAAACCGGCCCGGCGATTACCGGGACGGATCTGCGCGACGCAACGGGGACGATCACGTTCGGCCAGTTTAACAATCAAATCGAATATCAAAACGCCGCTTCTGGACTGAATAACGCGATGAAGAAGCAGGTCCTCGCTGGTGTCGACACGTCCAAGTTGACCGGCAAGACCATCGCGGTTGTCGGCGTATTCGCGTTGACCGACCCGACGAGCTGGTTGGTGACGCCCGTGCAGATCGGCACGCCATGAGCGCGGCAGCGCGGGCTTCCACCACGGCCAGCGAGGTTGTGCTCTCGGCGCGCAACGTCGCCAAAATCTACGGCAGTACACACGCCCTGAAAGGCGTGAACTTTGACATCCATCGTGGAAAGGTCACCACGCTCTTCGGCGAGAACGGCGCCGGCAAGTCGACCTTGATGAAGGTGTTGTCGGGGATAGTGCAGCCGACGTCTGGAGTGATCGAGCTCGACGGCCAGCCTGTCAGCTTCGCATCGACCAATGATGCCAGGGACAACGGGATTTCGATTATTCACCAGGAGCTGAGCCTGGCGCCGAACCTGAGTGTGCGGGACAACATTTTTCTTGGCCGCGAGATCCGGGGCGGCGCCGGCGTCGACTTTGCCGAGGAAGCCCGCCAAGCCCGGTTGCTTCTCGAAGAGCTCGAGGAGGACATCGATCCCTCGACACCGGTCGAGGATCTTCGTCTCGGCCAGCAGCAGATCGTCGAAATCGCGCGCGCATTGTCGGTCAACAGCCGGATCCTGATCATGGACGAGCCAACGTCGGCGCTCAGCGCGAGCGAGGTCGAGGTACTCTTCAAGGTCATTCACGACCTCACCGCCCGCGGCGTGTCGATCGTCTACATCTCGCATCATCTTGAAGAAGCCTTGCAGATCACCGACTACGCGGTGGTGCTGCGCGACGGCTTAGTCACCGCAACCGCCCCATCCAAAGACATCGATCTGGAGTGGATCGTCCACCACATGGTCGGTGATCACTATGATCGCGGCTCGCCGCCATCCGGCTACAAGTTCGGTCCGGTAGCACTGTCAGTTCGCCAGATATGCGTGGCCGACAAGTCCGGCACCGGCGACCTGCTGGTCGATCACCTCTCCCTCGACGTCAGGGTTGGAGAGATCGTTTGCATCTATGGCCTAATGGGGGCGGGCCGAACGGAGCTGCTCGAAGCCATTGCCGGCCGTATCGAGGCTGTCGGCGGCGAGGTGCATCTCGGCAGCGAGACGCTCGACGAGCTGACCATCGCCGATCGCATCGGCAAGGGTCTTGTGCTGGTGCCGGAGGATCGCCAACGCGACGGGTTGGTGCCGACGATGTCGGTCGGTCAGAACTTGTCGCTCGCGAGCATCCGCGCCTTCACCCGCCATATTCTCTCGTCACGCGCACGGGAAAACGAGATTATCGAAACCTCCATTCGCAACGTCCACGTGAAAACTGCGGGCGGCGGCGCACCGATCGGATCGCTGTCGGGCGGCAACCAGCAGAAGGTCGTGATTGGTAAGATGCTGGCAACGCACCCGAAGGTCATCCTGCTTGATGAACCCAGCCGTGGCATCGACATCGGCGCCAAGTCGGAGGTATTTCGTTTGTTGGGAGAACGCGCCGCGCAGGGTCTTGCCGTACTATTCACGACGTCCGAAGTTCAAGAATGCTTCAGCGTTGCGCACCGGATCATCGTCATGCGGCGCGGCAAAATATCTGCAGAGTTCAGCCCCGACGTGTCCAAAGAGCAAATCATGGCCGCTTCGGGTGAAGCGGTCGTGAGCTGACGCAAACTCGAGCCAAAGTGTTTTCGGATATGTCAGACCTGTCCACGACCCGGCGATCAGGGCCAGGCACAATGGCGAGTGGCATCGATCTCGGCAGACTACTGCTCGAAGGCCGCGCGTTTTTCGCCCTGATCGTCATCATCATCGTCTTCTCGGCGTTGTCGCCGTACTACTTCTCAGTCAGCAACTTCCTGACCATGGCCTCGCACGTCGCGGTCTACGGGATCCTCGCGGTCGGCATGTTGCTGGTCATCCTCAACGGCGGCATCGACCTGTCTGTCGGATCGACGCTGGGCCTTGCCGGCGTCATCGCCGGCTTTCTAATGCAGGGGGTCGCCTTTCACTCTCTCGGAGTGACGCTCTATCCGCCAGTCTGGGTCGTCGTCGTGCTGAGCTGCGCACTCGGCGGTTTCGTCGGGCTAGTCAACGGCGTGCTGATCGCGCGCTTTAAGGTCCCGGCGTTTGTCGCGACACTTGGCGTGATGTATGTGGCGCGTGGCGTGGCGCTGTTGATCACCAACGGTCTGACCTACAACAGTTTGGGCGGCAGTCCGAAACTCGGCAACACGGGCTTTAATTGGCTCGGCTTCAATCACCTGCTCGGCGTTCCAATCGGCGTCCTCGTTCTGGTCATCGTTGCGTGCACCGGCGGGCTGGTGCTGACCCGCACCGCGTTCGGCCGCTGGCTTTACGCCTCCGGCGGCAACGAGCGGGCGGCCGAGTTGTCGGGCGTTCCGGTCAGGAGCGTCAAGGTTTCCGTCTACGTTCTGTCAGGCATCTGTGCGGCAATGGCCGGACTTATCCTGTCCTCGCAGTTGACGTCGGCTGGACCCACGGCCGGTGTGTCGTACGAACTGACCGCAATTGCCGCGGTGGTCATCGGAGGTGCCGCCCTGACTGGCGGACGCGGCACGATGCAGGGCACCATGCTTGGTGCCTTCGTCATCGGCTTCCTGTCGGACGGCCTCGTTATCATCGGGATCTCGTCCTACTGGCAAACAGTCTTCACCGGCGCGGTCATCATTCTCGCCGTGCTGCTCAATGCCATTCAATACCGCCGCCGTCCGAAACGCTCGGTGACATCGCCCGGCAAGCCAGGAAGCATTGCGGCCTCTCCTTAAGCCCCGGGCATTGCCCAAACGTAAACGGCCAGTGACCCGGCACGGCCATTTCCAAGGAACAGTCCATGTCAAGAATGAAAAACTCTGTGGCGCTTACGGCGATGGCTGTCGCTGCTCCTTTGATTGCTGGCTCAATTCCGGCGGCCGCCGCCGGAACTGGCCTGATGACCATTATTGTCAATGATCCGTCGAACCCATACTGGCTAACCGAGGGCAACGACGCCGCCGCAGAGGCTAAGAAGCTTGGCTACACCGCCAACGTGGGCGCATCCAAAGGCGACACAAACACCGAAAGCAATCTCATCGACACCGCCATCACAAATCACTCGGTCGCGATCATTCTCGACCCGGCAAACGCGAGCGGCTCGATCGGTGCGGTCAAGAAGGCGATCGCCGCCAACATCCCCGTCCTGCTCGTCAATGCCGAGATCAATCAGGAAGGATTAGCAAAAGCGCAGCTTGTGTCCAACAACGCACAGGGCGCCGCTCTGGGCGGCCAGCAGTTCGTCAAGCGTATCGGGCAGTCAGGCAATTATGTCGAACTTCTCGGCTCGCCCTCCGACAACAACGCCGCCACTCGCTCGAACGGCTATCAGAGCGTACTTTCCCAATACGACGGTCTGCACAAGATTGGCCAGCAGGTCGCGAACTGGGACCGCACTCAGGGCCACGACGCCATGCAGAACCTCATGCAGGCTCATCCCGACATCACCGGTGTCATCAGCGGTAATGACGAAATGGCCCTCGGCGCGATCGCCGCTCTCAAGCAATCCGGCAAGTTGTCCAGCGTGAAGGTCGGAGGTTTCGACGGCTCTCCGGATGCGGTTGCGGCCGTCAAGTCGGGCGAGCTTCAATATACCGTCTTGCAGCCGGTGGCGGTATTTTCTCGCAAGGCGGTCGATGAAGCAGACGAGCTCTTGCGTACGGGCAAGACGGGTGCTGCGACCGAAAAGCAGCTGTTCAACTGTATCCTGATCACGAAGGCGAAAGCTGACAACTTCACAGGACCATTCACCTTGAACGGGATGTAGGAGCTCTATTCACCCCAGGGGCTCTGCCCCTGAAACCCGCTGGGAGCAGCGCCCCAACCCGCATGCTCGGAGCGTCGTGATCTGAGAGTAAATTCGAGCTTCAATGATCTCTGAGGATCGGCTCACGAACGAGCGGTAGAAACAAAAGCAACCGCTGCTCGGCAGGGTGCCGCTTGCAGGACCCTCTGGGGACCGCCATCACAGGGGCGTCAAGTCCAGGGCGAGCTGACGCACGACGCCCTGGTCCTTGACGCCTCATAAACCCCACTGCCCCAAAATGTCCCAAACCGCTACCGTGCCGCCAACGACCGGAGGGATCCCCATGGGCGCAGTACGAAAGCTTTTCGGCACCGACGGCATTCGCGGCACCGCTAATCTCGACCCCATGACCGCCGAAACCGCGCTCAAGCTCGGCCAGGCCGCCGGTCTGATCTTCAACCGCGGCAGTCATCGCCACCGTGTCGTCATCGGCAAGGACACCCGCCTGTCCGGCTACATGATTGAGAACGCGCTCGTGTCCGGCTTCCTCTCCGCCGGCATGGACGTGACGCAAGTCGGTCCCATGCCCACCCCCGCGATCGCCATGCTCACCCGCAGCCTGCGCGCCGACTTGGGCGTCATGATCTCCGCCTCCCACAACCCCTTCGAGGACAACGGCATCAAGCTGTTCGGTCCCGGCGGCTTCAAGCTCTCCGACGAACAGGAGGCCGAAATCGAAGTCGCAATGCGAAACGGTGTGGGCGACCGTCTCGCTGCCCCCAAGGACCTTGGCCGGGCCTCACGCCTGACCGACGCCGCCGGCCGCTACATCGAGAGCGCCAAGGCCAGCTTTCCGCGTGGCCTTCGGCTCGACGGCCTGAAAATCGTCGTCGATTGCGCCCACGGCGCTGCCTACAAAGTGGCCCCAACGGCACTCTGGGAGTTGGGCGCGGACGTCGTCCGGATCGGCTGCGATCCCGATGGCACCAACATCAACAGCGAGTGCGGCTCGACCAACCCCAAATTCCTCTGCGCCAGCGTGCTGACCCACGGCGCCGATCTCGGCGTGGCGCTCGACGGCGACGCTGACCGCCTGATCCTGTCGGACGAGCGCGGCCAGAGCGTCGACGGCGACCAGGTGCTGGCCCTGATCGCGCGCGCCTGGAACGCCGACGGCCGCCTGCGTGGCGGCGGCGTCGTTGCCACCGTCATGTCCAATCTGGGCCTCGAGCGCTTTCTCGAGCGCAGCTCGCTCAGCCTGCACCGCACCGGTGTTGGCGACCGCTACGTCGCCGAACGCATGCGCGAAAGCGGCTGCAACGTGGGCGGCGAGCAATCAGGCCACATGATCCTGTCCGATTTCGCAACCACCGGCGACGGGCTCGTCGCCGCCCTGCAAGTCGCCGCCGTTGTTGTCGAGCGCCGCCGCCGCGCCAGCGAGGTCTGCCGCCTCTTCGAGCCGCTTCCGCAAAAACTCCGCTCGGTCCGCTTCACTGGCCCGTCCCCGCTCAACCTCCCTGAGTTGCGCGCCTCGATCGAGGACGCCGAACGCCGCCTGGGTAATCAGGGCCGTCTGCTGATCCGCGAAAGCGGCACCGAGCCAGTCCTGCGCGTCATGGCGGAAGCCGAGGACGACACGCTCGTCAACGACATCGTCGAAAGCCTCTGCGACACCATCCGGCATCTCACCCAACGCGCGGCGTGAGCCGCCTCGCCCGCCTCCTGATCATCGCCGGCAGCGACTCAGGCGGCGGTGCCGGCATCCAGGCCGACATAAAAACGGCGACCGCACTCGGCGCCTACGCCACGACCGCCATCACCGCGCTCACCGCTCAGGACACCACCGGCGTTCACGCCATCCACCCGGTTCCACCCGACTTCATCGCACGGCAAATCGCCTGCGTGCTCGCCGACATCGGCACCGACGCGATCAAGAGCGGCATGCTCGGCGATGCGGCTACCATCGAGATCGTCGCCGCCTACCTCCCGCACGGCATCCCATTCGTGCTCGACCCCGTGATGGTCGCCAAGGGCGGCGCGCGCCTACTCGCCGAGAGCGCGATTGACGGTCTTCGCGCCCGGCTTATTCCGCGCGCCACCGTCCTCACGCCCAACATCCCCGAAGCCGAACTCCTGCTCGGCCGCCCCATACCGGACCAAGACGCCAGGCGCGCGGCCTGCCGCGACCTTCTTACTCTCGGCCCGCAGTCTGTCCTGCTCAAGGGCGGTCATGGCGACGGTGCCGACATTGTCGACATCCTTGCCACCGCCGACGCGCTTATTGAAATGCGCAGCACGCGCATCGACACCCGCCACACTCACGGCACCGGCTGCCCGCGCGCGAGCGCTGTCGCGACCGGTCTTGCCCAGGGCATGGCCCTCGAACGATCCGTCCGCCGTGCTCGCGACTACGTCCGCGCCGCAATCCAAGCCGCGCCTGGGTTCGGCCAGGGACACGGCCCGCTTAATCACCTCGTGAAGGAGGGGGCTCTGCCCCTTACCCCGCCAGAGGCTGCGCCTCTGGACACCATGACTTAGGTAGATGCGGGTCCAGGGTCATGTCGAAGACATACCGCCGGCATCACGCCCTGGTCTGTAAATCTCCACTCCCCACTTCACGCCCATGAGCAACTGGACCCGCGGTAAGATCGTCACCCTTGCGAGCCTGCTCGCTGCCGTCGCCGTCATGCTCATCCTCGTATCCTACTCCGTCACCCTCTACCGCCTGTTCTGCGCCGCCACCGGCTATAACGGCACCACCGGCCGTGCCCAGGCCGCCATCGGTGCCCCACTAAACCGGACCGTCGACGTCGCCTTTACCACCGCCGTCGCCCCCGGCATGGCCTGGCGCTTTGTTCCCCTTCAGCCGGACGAGCGCGTCCATCTCGGCCAAGCAAGCATGGCCTTCTTCGAAGCCGAAAACCTTTCCGATCACCCCATTGTCGGCCATGCCACCTTCAACGTCACGCCCGACAAGGCCGGCATCTACTTCAAAAAGATCCAGTGTTTCTGCTTCGAGGAGGAGCGTCTCGCGCCGCACCAGAAGGTCGAAATGCCGGTCACCTTCTTCGTCGACAAGCGTCTGGCCAGCGACAATTCGACCACTGACGTGACCGACATCACGCTGTCGTACACCTTCTTCATCTCGCGCAATCCGAACGACGCCGCCGATCTCGCCCGGTTCGCCGACGCGCCGCCCGATCCAGCGGCGGGCCAGACCCTGTTTGCCGAGCATTGCGCGGGCTGTCATACGGCCCGCGCCGATGCCCCGGTGCACGAAGGTCCGACGCTTGCCGGCGTCTATGGCCGACCCGCCGCCTTCGTGCCCAGCTATCCTTATTCGGCCGCCCTGGCGCGAACCCATCTGGTTTGGACGCCTGCCGCTCTCGACACATGGCTTCACGATCCGCAAGCCGCTGTGCCGGGGTCGGCCATGGGCCTCAAGGTACCCGGCAGCCAGGCCCGTCGCGACATCATCGCCTACTTGCGCACCCTGCCAGGTCGCGGTCCCGGTGGCTGACACGCACATTCGGAACCGCACCAGTCTCGGCAACAAAATGGGACGTCGTAAGAGACATCTTCGCAACATTCTTGAAATGGAACCAAGTGTTGCACGAATGCAAGCCGCCCGGCTCTAGGGGTCGGCTCCACTAAGTTCATTCACAAAACACTTTGCACTCACGTTCCGCCGCGCGCACGCTTGGGCTACAGTTGAGCATAAGCCAAGGTGCTGTGGACGCCATGACTAACTCTACGCTCACGACATCCTGCCGGCGAAGCCTGAACGTTCGAGGTCTGCTCGCTGCGGTCGCCAGCACCGCGTTGATGACTGCGGTGGCAGCGGCTCAGACCACCACGGCGGCTCCGGTGCAGACCGAAAATACCAGCGGCGGGATAAGCTTAGGTGCGATCAACAACGGCACCTCGATCGGTCCGAGCGAGGCGGTCTCCGGGCCGCAAGTGTCCGTCGAACAGGCCCTGCCGCTGACCCATCCCGAGGCATTGTTCCCCAACATCTTTGGTTTGGGCCAGGTCCTCCGTGACCATGGAACCGCTGTTCTCTTTGACACCCGCAACGAGTTCGATGACGTCATCAGCGGCCCGCGCGGCGGCAGCAGCAACGCCGGCCAGTACGCCTTCGAGGTCGACACCGACTGGGAGAAGCTCGCCAACCTCACCGGCCTGACCACCCATTTTCTCATGGTCGGCCGTTACGGCATTCCGATCAGCCGCCAGTTCGGCGACGAGCTCAACCCGAGCCAGGAAATCTACGGCGCAGGCGGCAACGTCGTCTCGCATCTCGTTTATGCCTATGCCGAGGAGACGCTCGCCCACGGCCGCCTCGACGTCGCCGCTGGTCGCAACCCGCTGCTCGACGACTTCGCGGCCTCGCCGCTCTACTGTAATTTCGAAAACAACGCCTTCTGCGGAAACCCTAAAGCGTCTTCCGACAACACCGGCTTCTCCTCCTATCCTGACGCCGGTTGGTCCCTCCGTGGCCGCGTCCGCCCGATCCCGACCGTCTACGTCCAGAGCGGCATCTATTTCGACCAATCCAACATCTACAACTACGCTAAGAACTTCCGGTCAGCCTTTACCTTCGACGACAGCTATATCAGTGGCGAGACCTTCCCGACGGAGATTGGCTTCGAACCGGAGTTCGGTCCTCAGCACCTGCCGGGCCACTACAAGGCCGGCTTCTGGTACGACAACCAAGACCATCCGTCAGACCTCTACGATGTCAACGGCAACCCGTTCCTTTTGTCAGGCCTGCCGCCTCGTCAGGTGAAAGGCGAAACCGCGTTCTACTTCCTCGCCGACCAGATGATCCTGCGCAACGGCCCGGGCGCGACCAACGGACTGATCCTACTCGGCGGCTATTTCCAGAACAGCCAAAACGTTTCATTGCGCCAGAAGGAAGCCGAGTTCGGCCTGGAGGACACCGGATTTTGGAAGGCCCGCCCGCTCGACAGCGTCAACGTTGGCTTCAGCTGGCTGCAGGTCTCGCCAGACATAACACGCGCAGAGGAAATCCAGCAGGAACTCGGTAATCTCGTCCCGCTCAACACACCGGCGACAATCAACGAAATTCCGAGCAACGTGGGAACCAGCCC
>CAXUIA010000006.1:13424-29089 GCA_964250835.1 uncultured Acetobacteraceae bacterium
AGAGCCACACCCTGATCTTGGAAGCCAACTACAACATCCACGTCTATCGCGGTGTGACCTTAGCTCCGGACTTCCAGTATTTCATCCGTCCCAACGCGCAAACCAACCTGCCAGACGCCGCACTTTTCGGCTTCATCGCGCACGTTCAGTTCTTCTGACGTCCATTGGCCACGTGTCGAGCCATCCTGCTGCTCGCCGGCGTCGCACTCGGTCTCACCGCGTGCGCAGTTACAGGCGTCGCACCATCCGACAGCGACATCGCCCACAGCGGTAAAGGCTTGCAATATTTGGGGGAGCCGGGCTCGACCGCGCCCTGAACCCCTAACCGGCCCGTCGTGCCAGCCCTAGAATCGCAGCTCCGACAAGCCCCATTACCACCGTAAACACTGCGATCCAGAACCGCATTCGAAACCCCAGCGCACCACCCTCGCTCTGGACGCGCGCGGTCAGCTGCGCACGAGCATGCGCCACGCGCTGAACGAGCGGCGCGGTTCCCCTGATCACAAGGTCGGCCTGCTCCGCCAACTCAGGCCGCAACGCTTCAAGCGCCGTCCTGTCGCCGCCTGTGGCAAGCGCCTGGTCGAGTACGATCTCCTCGCGAAACCCACGCTGGTAGGGCAGGGCGGTCGCATAACTCGCAAACATCCCGATCAATCCCACTAGCGCGAACGTCATGCCCAGGAAGCCGCTCCAGGTTCCCCAGTTCGATAGGCCTCGGCCGGTTGACACGAACCACCCCACCCTTTATCCCCGCGCCTCTTCTTGGCGCTGAATGCTGCAAGAGCAAGGTCAGGGCTGTATGAGCAAGGTCAGGTCATGAAGGTCCGCAACTCACTCAAGACGGCGAAGGTTCGCGGTAAGAACTGCCGCGTCGTACGTCGTCACGGCCGGATTTACGTGATCAACAAGAAGAATCCACGGATGAAGGCTCGCCAAGGCTGACACAAGCGGCAGGCGCCTTTGCGGCAGGCGTTCTGCTTGCATTGCTCATTCTTCCGCCGAGTGCACACGCCGACGCTGACTTGAACGCTCTTTTCGCAAAGCTTGCGGCCGCTACCTCCCGCGGCCAGGCCGCTTCTCTCGAGCAGCGTATCGAAGCCGCAGAAGAAAAGCTCATCTCACCCACCGTGCGCGTCCTCGTGGACGGCGGTAACGCCGCGCTTATCGCCGGCAAGTCCGACAAGGCAGTTGAGGACCTCGACAGTGCCATTGACCTGCAGCCGGATCTCGGGATCCTTTACCGCGAGCGGGCGGTTATGCGCCTACACACCGGCAACATCACCGGCTCAATCAGCGATCTCGGTCGAGCGATTGACCACGAGCCTCGCGACTTCCAGGCCTGGTCGATTCTGTCGGAAATGACCGAGTCAAAGGGTGACAACAACGCCGCCTTTGCCGCTTGGCAGAAAGTCCTCCTGATCGATCCGCAATCGGAGGACGCCCAGAAACGCCTCGACCTTCTCCGCCGCAAGGCCCTCGGCCAGCCCGCCTGAGCCGTGATCTCGCGCAGTCTCGGATCAGCGGGAGGCCTGGATCGCTTCGTCGCAAGCAAGCGTGAGTACAGCTCAACCGGATCAGCCTCGCGCGTAAGCCGGTCTGGGGAGAGCAGAGGGGAGCTCCGAGCCAAACCTCGCCGGGGCTGGCCGCCCCCGATCGGCATGCCAAACCTCCCCGCACATAGGCGGCGATCCTCGCGCGGGCCCAATCGTCTGCTAGAGTTGCTCCAGACGCTGCAAGGAGGCAACGGTGGACGTCAAGCGCGCGGGTTCTCAACCATCCACCAACGGGCCGGCCGAGTGGTTCACCGGCACGGTGCGTCTTGACCCGCTCAACACTGCGCCCGACCCGGCTCGCGTCAGCCTCACCGCCGTCACCTTCGAGCCCGGCGCCCGCACTGCCTGGCACACTCATCCTCTCGGTCAAACCCTCATCGTCACCGCGGGCGCCGGCTGGGCGCAGCGTGACGGCGGCGCCATCGAGGATATCCGCCCCGGAGACGTTGTCTGGTTCCCGCCGGGCGAAAAGCATTGGCATGGTGCCACGGCCACTACTGCAATGACCCACATAGCCGTCCAGGAGCGTCAGGGCGGCGGCGCGGTCACTTGGATGGAGCATGTCACCGATACACAATACCGCTGCCGATAGCGACCAATCGACCGATCGTTTGGGATCTCTGATCGGGAACTTGTGCCACACACGTTCCTGCAATCAGGAGCGTCGTTAACCGGCAATTTGCAAAACCCGGCGCAATCTCGTCCCAACGAACTGCCGCCGGGCGCGCCATCCATGACACTACCAAACTTGCTGGCAACCAGACTGGGAGTCCAGCAAGTCTGCCTGGGGTTGCTCTTCGTCGCCATCCACGGCGCCGCCATCCTGATCTTCAGAGCTCACATCGAGCTTGCCAGCTCAATCTTCCTTGTCGGCGCGCCGCTGATCGCCGGCCGCGCCTGCTTGAAAGCATCTCGCGCCGTCGAACCCGTCGCTCGCCGAGGCTGGATACTCATGTCAGCTGCCATGCTCGTCTGGGCCGTGGGATGTGCGAGTTCGGCAGCCAGTGATCTCATCGGGGACATGCCAACCGCCGTAGCCGCCGCGCCCGATTTCTTGTTTTTCTTCTACGGCGTTGCCATGCTGTTTGCCGCCACCTGGACTGAGGACGATGCACTCGGCAGCCTGGCCTTCTGGTTTGACGGCGTTCAGGCCCTGCTGGCGACCTTTCTCGCCTACATCGCAATCTTCAATGTCTTACCGTTCTCGCGCACCCACATTGACCCAGTCCAAGCCGCCCTGCTTCTACCCACTTACGACCTCGAAAACATCATTCTTGCGGGGATCGCAGTCCTACGTCTGCTGGGCCGGTCTCCATCACCCACCCGCTGGGTCTTCGATCGTTCAGTCCTCCTGTACACCGTCACATACGGCCCCGTCGCGGGCCTCTACAACCATGTCTTCGCCGACCAGTCCGGATGGCCCGATCTCTTGATTCCCATCCCATTCCTGATCCTTGCCGGCATCGCTGGCGGACCTGATCCAAACCAGGCCCGCACGCCTGGCAGCCGGCGTATGCTGGCTTTGTTCGTCGACAGCGCCGGGCCGATCTTCTTTACTTCAACCGTTGTTGCATTCGGCGCGCTTATTGTTCCTCATCATGCTGCGCTTGGGGTCTGCAGCATCGTGCTCGCGCTCATAATCTATGGCACGCGCGCGGCACTCCTGCAGAGCCTCTATGTCCACGCCCAGCAATCACTCCGCGAGGCTCGGGACGACCTCGAACGCCTGTCTCTGGAAGACGCGCTCACCCACGTCGCCAACCGCCGGCATCTCGACCTCGCACTGCAAAGCAGTTGGGATGTCGCCCAGCGAAGCGGCCATCCCCTCTCATTCCTGCTTCTTGATGCCGACAATTTCAAGAACCTCAACGATTGTCAGGGTCACCAAGCCGGTGACGCGTGCCTTGTTCGTCTCGCGAGCGCGCTCCAGTCTATCATCACGCGCCGGACCGACCTCGTCGCACGCTATGGCGGCGAGGAGTTTGCCCTGCTCCTTCCCAACACCGACCTTGCAGGTGCGCTTCAAATTGCCGAGCTCGCCCGTGAAGCTGTCCACCGCCTGCAGATCCTCAATCCCACCACGTCCGGCCACTACCTAACGGTGAGCATCGGCGTCGCCTCGACCGATCAACAGCACTATTCAGTTGCAGATTCTCTGGTCGACGATGCCGACCGAGCTCTCTACGCCGCCAAGAAAGGTGGTCGCAACCGCGTCATCGCCGCCGCCCAACTTCAATCTTCCATCGAGCTGCCGGAAATCATCATGGCTTGAGCAGCCGTACCGTCGCCGTGTCCTTGGTGCCGTCGAAGAACTGCAGGAGCGCTTTTTCAAACACCAACTCGTCCGACTGGGCCAACGCAAACAGCGTCATCGACGAGTGGAACTTGAGATCATCCGGCGTTCCAAAGATCTCGCTGACCGTCCGTCCCTTAACCTCGTTGACCAGCCTTGTGCAGTCTACCAGGCAAGGCCCGAGCCTTGGGTGCTCGAGGTAAGCGACCGCCTCAGCGACCGATCTGATGGCGTAATGTGCTGACGTCGCACTGCGCCCGAGCCCGAGTATTTGTGGAAAAACGAACCACATCCAGTGTGTCTGCTTCCGTCCTGCTGCGAGTTCTTCCCGAACGCGAGCCAACACGCCGTTCTGGGCCGCCACGAACCGGTCGAGATCGTACGGATCAGACCTGTTCACAACGGGCTTCCGAACGTGCCGGGTGAGATCGAGTAAGTAAAATACTGCCGGCTCAGCGAGTTGAAACTTCCGTCCGCCATCATGGCGGCGAGTGCTGCGTCGATGCGCTGGCGCAATGCGTCTGAAACCAACGGCAACGCAATCGCCGTCACCGATCCATAGTCCGGATCGGTGATCGGTCGATCGCCGAACCTAAAGGCGCCGCTGTGCAGTTCAAGCCATTCGTGGCCCAATGCCATGTCGCACAGCGTCGCATCTATCCGTCCCGAAGCCAGCGCCTCGAACGCCTGCCCTTGTGTCTGAAACGACCGCACGCGAGCAACCTGGCCAAGCTTCTGTCTCGCATACGCCTCGTGCGTCGTGCCTCGTTGCACGCCGATCGTCTTGCCTCTCATCGTTGCCGGATCGTTGGTAATCTCCGACAAGTCCGGCACGATCAGAATAGGGCCGGTCTCGGTGACTGGCGAGGTGAACAGGACCTTGCGCGATCTGGTCGCCGTCACGGTAATCTCGGAGAGCGCCGCATCGATCTGATGAGCCTGCAGCGCCGGGATGATGTCGTCGAACCGCATGGCCACCCACGTGCAGGTCAGCTTGAGGCGTTTGCACAGGGCATTCCCAAGGTCGACGTTAAACCCGCTCGCCTTGCCTCTGGAGTCGAATGACGAGAACGGTGCGTCGTCATGCTCCGTTCCGATCCGGAACTCTGCCGCCGATGCGCTGCCCGCCGGCAGGCTGGCCACCAGCACCTCACACACAAAAAGCACCGCAATCGTTCGACGTCGACGCATGCGAACTCCCTTCATCTCAGCAGAGCCAGCACCTCTTCGGCCGCTGCTTCCGACGGCAAGCCCGACGGCGCCCGCAACAGAGACAACACCGGCCCGAATGCCCGACGCTGTGCCGCTGCCTCTTCGCCGCCTGCAGCCAACCGCAGCAAAGTCTCAGCCAGCACTTCCGGTCGGCACCGTTCCTGAAGCAGCTCCGGCACGATCTCACGTCCAGCCAGCAGGTTGACCATCGCGACATGCTCGACCTGTATCAACCGTCGCGCCAGCATCGCGGTGGCGGGGTTGACCCGGTAAGTCACCGCCATCGGCACCCCGGCAAGCGCCAGCTCGAGCGTGGACGTGCCCGACTTGGTCAGCGCCGCCGAGGCGGCCGCGTACGCGTCATGCTTGTCGCCGACGTCGGTGACCACAATCGATCGCACCCTCCATTCCGACGCCGCTCGCGCGACCAGCGACGACACCACGGGTGAGGCCGGGATCACCGCCACCATGTCAGGCCGGCTGCGTGCCGCAATGTCGAGCATCCGGCCAAAGACCGGCAGCAGCCGTGGCGCCTCGTTGCTCCGGCTCCCCGGCATCAGCACCACCAAAGGTGCGTCCGGCGCAATCCCATGTCTTGCTCGAAATGCCGCCCCGTTCCCCGTCTCGGCCCCTGACTCCAGCACCGGATGGCCAACAAAAACGCTCTCGATCCCATGCCGCGCGTAAAACGCGACTTCGAACGGCAGCAGGCACAGCAGCCTGTCCCAAAGCCCGGGAAAGCCGCGCACCCGGCTTTCCCGCCAGGCCCAAACCTGCGGCGCCACGTAGTGCACACGCCTCAAGCCGAGCGGCTCAATCGCCCGCAGCAGTCGCAACGCAAAGCCCGGACTGTCGATAGTCACGACCAAATCCGGTCGTCTGGCCGCGATATCCGCTCGCGCCTGTAAAAGCCGACGCCGCAGCGTCCTGATCTTTGGCAGAACCTCCGCCAAACCCATCACCGCCAGGTCACGCATCGGGAAGACGCTCTCAAACCCCAGCGCTTCCATCCGTGGACCGCCTACGCCCACGAACCGGAGTCCGGGCCGACGCGCTGAGAGTGCTGCCATCAGCCGCGCTCCCAGCACGTCTCCGCTCGCTTCTCCGGCCAACAGCCACACGAGGCGGCTCACGCCGCGACAAACGGTCGTGCGGAAGTGCGCTGCCATCCCGCACTCCCCATGGCGCGTCGTGCAGGAGCCTGCTGCTCACCACCCATGCAAGTTTGAGCTCGCACGAAGATGCTGCGGGTTTGGGCGGGTTCCGCCCGGCTTGGTTCGGTGCGGAGCCCCCAAGTCATTCACGGCCTGCGAACCCGAAAGCTTCAGACGACCGGCGTCACCAGCTCTCCACCCGCGAAGAACGCGTGGAGGTTCTCGAGCATCAGCGCTCCCATCGCGTGCCTGGTCTCGTGCGTCGCGCTGCCCACGTGCGGCGCCAGGACAACATGCGGCAGCTCGAGCAGGGCAGGGGGCACGTGCGGCTCGTCGGCAAACACGTCGAGCCCCGCTCCCCCGAGCCGCCGCTCCACGAGCGCCGCCACCAACGCCGGCTCGTCCACGACAGATCCGCGCGCGATGTTGACCAGAACGCCCTCCGGTCCCAGTGCATCCAGCACCGGCCGGTCGATCAACCCGCGTGTCTCAGCGGAGGCCGCCATTGCGACGAACAGCACGTCCGATGCCGCCGCCAGCGACCGCACATCCTCATGGAATGCGTGCTCGACCGCCTTGCGCGACCGGCTCGTATAGCCGATCGTGCCACCAAACCCTTCCAGCCGACGCGCGATCGCGAGCCCGATCCGGCCAAGTCCTACGATGCCGTATCGGCGTCCCGAGGCCGTCCGCATCAGGGCCGGCGCGCCCGACGGCCACTTTCCAGCTCGTACGTGCCGGTCCGCCTCGATCAAGCCGCGCATCGTGTTGATCATCAGCGCGATCGCCAGATCGGCCACGTCATCGGTCAGCACGTCCGGCGTGTTCGTCACCCGAACCCCGCGCGCTTTCATCGCCTCGACATCGACCTGGTCGTAACCAACACCGTTGATCGCTACGATCCCGAGGCTCGGCAGACGATTAGCCAACGATGCCGTGATCCCGACATGCCCCGCCGTTACGACGCCTCGCACCCGCTCAGCCGCCGGGATCTCCTCCCCCACGGGCCGGACGATGTCGTAACGTTCGTCAAGCACCGCCTGCACCTTCTGCATCATCGGCGCCAACTGCAGGATCGTCTCAGCCATCTCGATCTCCCTCACCGGCCATCTGGTCTACAAGACCGACAGCACGCCGCCATCGACATAAATGATTTGGCCATTAATGAAGCTCGAAGCAGCGGAGGCCAAAAACACCGCTGCCCCCTGAAGCTCTTCAACCCGTCCCCAGCGCCCTGCTGGCGTTCGCTTCTTCAGACCGGCATCGAATGCCGGATCCTCGATCAGCCGCTTGTTCATCGGCGTCTCGAAATATCCCGGCCCGATCGCATTGATCTGTAATCCGAACGGCGCCCAGTCCGCGCACATCCCGCGCGTCAGCATCTTCACCGCCCCCTTGGACGCCGTATAGGGCGCAATCGTCGGGCGCGCCGCTTCCGCCTGCAGGCTCGCGATGTTGATGATCTTGCCTCGCCCGCGCGGGATCATTCGCTTGGCGACCGCCTGGCCCACGTAGAACACGCTGTCCAGATTGGTCGCCATCACCTCGCGCCAGGTCTCGATCGGGAATTCATCAAGCCTCTGACGACGCTGGATCCCCGCGTTGTTGACCAGGATCTCGATCGGCCCGGCCTCGCGCTCGATCCTTGCCCCGCCGTCCTCGACGGCCGCCGGATCGGTCACATCAAACAGCCCGATCGCGCCCGTTACGGCCTTCGCGCCCAGCGTCGCCTCTGCCATCGTCAGACGCGCCCGATCGCGCCCGTTGAGCACCACCTGCGCCCCGGCGTCCGCCAACCCAGACGCGATGGCAAACCCGATCCCCTGGCTGGAACCGGTCACCAGCGCCAGCCGGCCGCTCAAATCGAACAAACTCGACGTCATGCCGATCTCCGCCTGCGGAAAGTGGCTTCCGCCGTTCGGCTCATTGCGCCATACGCGAGAGCAACGGCCGCAACAAGGCCGGTGGGATATCCCAATGCTGGCGGCCGGCCTGTATGCCGCGCACGATTTGCGCATCGACGAGCGATCCGAGCCCGAGCTCGGCGACGGCGAGGTCCGTGTCCGGATCCGCGCTGGCGGTATTTGCGGCTCCGACCTCACCTACTACCGCAAAGGTGGGGTTGGTGATTTCAAGGTTCGTGAGCCGCTCACGCTCGGCCACGAGGTCGCGGGCGAGATCGACACGATCGCCACGCCCAACCAACGTCTCCATCCGGGTCAGCGCGTCGCGATCGACCCGAGCCGGTCCTGTCTCGCCTGCCGCTTCTGCCGCGCTGGCCGCTCCAACCTATGCGAGAACATGCGTTTCCTCGGCAGCGCCGCCCTGATGCCTCACGTCCAGGGTGCGTTCAGCGACTTCGTGACCGTGCGCGCCGACCAGTGCGTGCCTGTCCCCGACGACATGCCGTTCCGCCTCGCCGCCTGCGCCGAGCCGCTCGCGGTTGCAATCCATGCCGTTCGCCGCGCCGGCGAGCTCCTCGGCCGTCACGTTCTGATCGCCGGTGCCGGCCCGATCGGCCTCCTGACGCTTGCCGCCGCCCTGCGCGCCGGTGCCGCCTCCGTCACTGTCACCGACTTGGCGCAACCGCCACTCGACATCGCTCGGATGATGGGCGCCGCCATGACGATCCAGATCTCTGAGGGCGACGACACCCTCGCCCGCAGGGCTGCGGACCAGCAAGGCTACGACGTCGCTTTCGAAGCGACTGGCGCCCCAGCCTCCATCGCCGGCCTTCCGGCGCTCACCGCACGCGGCGGTACCATCGTCCAACTCGGCATGCTTCCACCCGGGCAGACGTCGGTTCCGCTCAATCTCCTGATGGCGCGCGAGATCGACCTCGTCGGCTCTTTCCGCTTCCACACCGAGTTCAAGCTCGCTGTCGATGCCCTCGTCTCCGGGCGCATCGATCCCACCCCGATCCTTTCGGCCAGCTTCCCGCTCGCAAAGGCCAATGACGCCTTCCTGATGGCAGCCGACCGCAACCGCTCGATCAAAGTCCATCTTGAGTTGAACGAACCCTGATGGACAGCGGCCCGCTCCTGACCTTTGATGCCGTGGCGAAGCGCTTCGGCGGCACGCTTGCCGTCGACCACGTCACGCTCACTCTGGCCTCAGGCGAGATCCTCGCACTGCTCGGTGAGAACGGCGCCGGCAAATCCACCCTGATCAAGATGCTCGCCGGCATCCACGTCCCCGATGCCGGCCGCATCCTCGTCCGCGGCGCGCCCTATCACCATCTCAGGGCACGCAAGGGCGCCAAGTACGTCGCTTTCATTCACCAGGATCTTGGCCTGATCGACTGGATGACGGTAGCCGAGAACATTGCACTTGGCGTGGGCTACAAGCGCCAGTCCGGCCTAATCTCCTGGCGCGCTTGCCGGGACGCCGCTCGCGAGGTGCTCGCCACCGTAGGCGCCGACCTCAACCCCGACGCCCGGATCATGCACCTCTCGCGCACCGCGCGCTCGCTGGTCGCGATCGCGCGCGCACTCGCCGCACGCGCCGAAATCCTAGTCCTCGATGAACCCACTGCCAGCCTGCCCGCTGACGAGGTGGCCCGCCTACTCTCCGTCCTGCGCGATCTCCGTCAGACCGGCATCGGAATCATCTATGTCTCTCACCGGCTCGACGAAGTCTTCAACGTCGCCGACGAGGTGGCGGTGCTGCGCGATGGCAAGCTGATCGGGCGCAAGCGCGTCGCCGACACCGACCCCTCCGACTTGATCACCATGATCGTCGGCCGCCCACCTGACGAGCTCACCCTCCCGCCACGCCCGATCAGCTCCAACATCCGGCTCCAACTCGACGGGTTCCGCGCCGGTCCGGTCGGCCCCGTTGATCTGTCATTGCGAGAGGGCGAAATCGTAGGCCTTGTAGGCCTGCGCGGCGCCGGCCAGGACGCGATCGGCCGTGCACTCTTCGGCAGCCGCGCCGGGCAGGGCAGGGCGCTTCTCGATGGCCAGCCTTACGCCCCCGCGACCCCTGCCGAGGCAATGGCAAGCGGCGTCGGCCTCGTTGCCGGTGATCGTGTCGGCGAAAGTCTCGCGATGAAGCTCAGCGTGCGTGAGAACCTCTTCATCAACCCAGGCGCCGCCGGCCATCACGCACTTGCATTGTTCTCTCCCGCCCGCGAGTGCCGCGACAGCCGCACCGCCGGCGCCAGCATGTCTCTACGGCCCAACGATCCTGCCCTGCCCGTAGAGAAACTCTCCGGCGGCAACCACCAGAAGGTTGTCCTGGCCCGCTGGCTTGGCCTGGCCCGCCGCCTGCTCATCCTTGAGGAACCGACCAGCGGCGTCGATGTCGGCGCCAAGGCCGAAATCTACGCCCTTCTTCGTCGCGCGCTTGCCAACGGTCTCTCGATCCTTGTTGTCGCCACTGACTTCGAGGAGATCGCCAATATCTGCGATCGTGCGGTGGTCTTCAGCCAAGGCCGCGTCACCGGCGAACTCGCACGCAACGACCTATCGGTCGCCAACCTGCTTCATGCCGCCTCCGCCGGCGGCATCGCGAGGGCCTCATGACGACCCCGTCCTCCCTGCGCTCTACGGCACTTGAGCCAGCCCGCGGCGCGCTCACCGGTCTGCCAGTCGGACGCCGTCTCGCAGCCCTGCTACCGGTCTACGGCCTTGTCATTCTGGCCGTTCTCCTCGCCGTGACCTTCTCTCTCCTCCTCCCCGACACCTTCCCAACTTGGCTCAACGTCCGCTCGCTGCTCAGCGACAAGGCTGTCGTCGCAATGCTGTCGCTCGCCGCGACCGTGCCGATGATGACCGGCAAGATCGATCTCACCGTCGGCTACGGCGTCGTGCTCTGGCATATCCTTGCGATTTCGCTCCAGCTCGACGGCCTGCCCTGGCCGCTCGCCGTGCTCGCCGTGCTCGCACTCGGCACACTCTTCGGCCTGCTCAACGGCGTACTCGTCGAGCTCGCGCAGATCGATAGCTTCATTGCCACCCTCGGCACCGGCACCGTCACCTACGCCGTCGCACTCTGGTGGACCGGCGGCCGCCAGATCATCGGCCCGCTGCCGCACGCCTTCTTCACCATCGAGACCGCCAGCATCGCCGGCATTCCGATGCCGGCCTTCTACGTCGCCGGCCTCGCGCTCCTGCTCTGGATAGGCTCGGTCTACACGCCGCTCGGTCGCTATTTCTACGCGATCGGCGCCAACCCGCGCGCTGCCGAGCTCAATGGCATTCCAACCCGACGCTACGTCATGCTCGCATTCATGATGTCGGGCCTGATCACCGCACTGGCCGGGGTAGTCCTCGCCGCCCGCCTGCGCGTCGGCCAGGCAAGTGTCGGCCTCGAGTTCCTCCTCCCTGCCCTAGTCGGCGCCTTCCTCGGATCCACCACCATCACGCCGGGCCGCGTGAACATTTGGGGCACTGTCATAGGCGTCGTAATCCTGGCGATCGGCATCTCCGGCATCGAGCAACTCGGGGGCGCCTTCTGGGTGGAGCCTGCCTTTAACGGCGCCACACTTCTCGTGGCGATCGGGCTTGCCAGCTGGACTGGCCGCCGCCGTCCCACTATAAAATGAGGAAACCAACATGATCCAGCGCACGGCCGTGGCCCTCGCCGCCGGCTTACTCGTCCCCGCCGTCGCGCACGCCGACGCGGCGCTCGACCACGCAAAAGCCGTCGTCGCCGCGGCGACCGCACCCGCGTCGCACTGGGATGGTCCCACCAGCGGCCCCAAGGCCGTGCCCAAGAAGACGATCGTCTACGTCGCCGCTGATCTCAGAAACGGCGGCATCCAGGAGAACTCCGACGGCGTCGTCGAGGCCGGCAAACGCATCGGCTGGACCATTCGGGTCCTTGATGGCCAGGGCAGCGTCTCGGGCATCCAGTCCGCCTTCGGCCAGGCGATGGCGCTCAAGCCTGATGGCATCGTGGTTGGTGGCTACGACGTTGTCCAGAACGAGCCCGACATTGCGCGCGCGGCCGCCGCCGGCATCAAGGTCGCTGCCTGGCACGGCGCGCCGACGCCCGGCCCGCTGCCCGACCAACACGTCATCGTCAACGTCGGCAGCTCCAGCGCGCGCGTGGCCGAAGTCGCCGCCGACTACGCCATCGCGCAGAGTGACGGGCGCGCCGGGATCGTTATCTACACCGACAGCGCCTACGCCATCGCGCTCTCCAAGGCCAAGATGATGCGCGCCCAGGTTGAGAAAGAGGCCAGCGCCCATGTCCTCGCCTTCGAGGACACGCCTCTTGCCGACACCAGCACCCGCATGCCGCCGCTTACCACCTCGCTTCTCGAGCGTTTCGGCGCCAAATGGACCTACTCGCTCGCGATCAACGACCTGTACTACGACTTCATGGGTCCGGCGCTGACCTCGGCCGGCCGTGACCCTGGCGGCCCGCCTGTCAACATCAGTGCGGGCGACGGCAGCAAGTCCGCCTACGAGCGCATCCGCTCCAACCAGTTCCAGGCGGCAACTGTTCCCGAGCCGCTCATTCTGCAGGGCTGGCAGGTCGTCGACGAGCTAAACCGCGCCTTCGCGGGCCAGCCGCCATCCGGCTACGTCGCGCCCGTCCATCTCGTGACCGCCAAGAACGTAGATCTCGATGGCGGCAAGCAGGACAACTATGATCCCGCCAACGGATATCGTGACGCTTACGCGCGTATCTGGGGCAAGTGAGGAGCTCTGGCCCAAACCTCGCCGGGATTAGCATTCCCGAGCCCGCACTTGTTCAGCGCACCGTTTCCTACAATGATCTCCCCAGCAGTCTTGGGAAACGGTGTGACCCTTCTTGCATCGCTCGTCGAGGTCGTAACGACTTGCAGCTTCGTCGCGGTCGCACTGGGCCTGCTTGCAACATTTCGTTTCTCGAGAACAAAATGTCCCCGCCAGATCAAGCGTCCTGCCGTGACGATCCTCAAGCCGCTCTGCGGCGACGAACCCGGACTGCATGCGGCACTCGCATCGATTTGCGTCCAGGACTACCCACTAATCCAAATCATCTTTGGCGTGCGCGATCAGAACGATCGCGCACTGTCGACAGTAAGTAACATCCAAGCACAGTTTCCACACCTCGATATCGAAACGATCGTTGATCCGACCACGACTGGGATCAACCCCAAGATCTCCAACCTCCTCAACATGATGCCGTCGGCCAAGCACGACATCCTGCTGTTCTCCGACAGCGACCTGCATGTGGCGCCAGACTACGTCGCCAAAGTTGTCGACGCGCTCTTCCAGCCCGGCACCGGTCTCGTGACCACCGTCTGCACGGGCCTGCAAACATCGCCGGGATTTGTGGCGAGACTGGGTGCTGCCAACATCACCTACTCCTTCCTCCCGAGCGTCCTCGCGTCGCGCGCGCTCGGCCGCGCCGACTGTCTCGGCACCACCATGGCGCTCCATCGCGACACTCTCGCCAAAGCGGGCGGTCTCGCTGCTCTCGTCCGCCACGTAGGTGACGACAACATACTCGGGCGGCGCGTACGACGGCTCGGCCTGCACGTGGCACTCGCCGCAACGGTCCCCGCAACGGCCGTTCCCGAAACTTCTCTCCATACACTGTGGCAGCACGAGCTTCGTTGGGCGCGCACAATACGGGCGCTCGAGCCGTTCCTCTTCGCGACCTCGGTCCTGCAGTATCCGCTGTTCTGGGCGACCATCGGCGTCATGTTCGACAAGCTCTCGACCTTGTCGGTCGCCCTCTTTCTCACCGCCTGGGCCGTGCGCGGGTTGGCCGCTCTTTGCACGGCCCGCGCACTGCGCCTAGCCGAACCAAGCCCGTTCTGGTTCCTGCCGCTGCGCGACATCATGACGGCCTGCATCGTCGCAGCAAGCTACCTTGGTGCCCGTGTCGTCTGGCGCGGCCACGTCATGTGGACCGCCGGCCATGAAGCCAATTTCGTTCCCGCCCCTAAGGCGAATACCGACTCGATCCCGCTAAGAACCTGACCCATAAAGAACCTCGGGTGAGATCAACACCTCATCCACCTCGACGAGCATCCCGTCACGCCACCCGCGATAAAAGCAGCTACGCCGTCCCGTATGGCAGGCAACACCCTCCTGTTCGACCAGCACCAGCAGCGAGTCGCCGTCGCAGTCTACACGCAGCTCTCGCAATCGCTGCGCCTGCCCCGACTGCTCGCCCTTCCGCCACAGACGCCCACGGCTGCGGCTGAAGTAGCAAACCCGGCCCGTCCTCACCGTCTCCAGCACCGCCTCTCGGTCCATCCAGGCGAGCATCAGCACCTCGCCCGTGGCCGCCTGCGCCACCGCCGCCACCAGTCCGCGCTCGTCGAACCTGATCGCGTCCAGCAGCGCCTCGCTCATGCCGCCGGCACCGAGAGCCGCATCCAGCCCGGCAGCCTCGTGTGCAACCGCGCCCCGCCCCCCTCCAACTCCGCATGCAAATGCTCGAGCCGCACGACTGCCATACCAAGTCCGTCGCGCGAGGACCGCATCGTTCCCGCCTCGCGCCCGCCCGCGCTCAACACCGTTCCCGGTGGCGGCGACGCCCCCTCAGCGGTAACCGGCACCAAACGGCGCTTGAGCAGCCCGCGATAGCGCGTCCGCGCCGTCAGCTCCTGGCCCATGTAGCAACCTTTCGTCCACGACAGGCCGTTCAGCTCATCAAACCCTGCCTCCAAAAGCAGGCTTTTCTCCGCCTCCATATCGCGCACATCCGGCAAGCCGAGCATCAGTCGATGCCGGTCGTAGTCCGCCGCGTCCGCCGTCTCCTCGACCGGCTCCTCGCTCAGCACGCGAAAGCCGGCGTCCTCTAGCCGCGGGTCGGCCGCAGCCAGACCATCGATCTCCGCCTCGGGCGCTCCGTCCCATCCCGCATACACCGCGAGCGGTGCGGCCTCGATCGCCACCCGCGACCGCAGCCGGAACCGCCCGAGCTTGCCCGCCACCAGCTCCGCATGCGCGGAGGCAACATCGAGCAGCAGCCGTTCCCCGTCGCTAAACATAAAGAAGTCGGCGAGCCACTTTCCCTGCGGCGTAAGCAGCGCCGCCCACACTGCTCGCCCTGGCGCCGCCTCGCGCACGTCGTTCGAAACCAGCCCTTGCAGGAACGTCACCCGGTCCTCGCCGGTCACCGCCAGCACTGAACGGTCCGCCAATCGCGCCATCTTTCTCATCGTTCCGACTTGGCCCAGCCGTCCCGCTGAGGCAAGAACCGCCCAGCAAATGCGTGTGCTCTTCATCACCGCGACACGTCTAGGCGATGCCGTGCTGTCGACCGGGCTCCTGGACCACATACAGCGCACCCATCCGGAGGCGCGCTTCACGGTCGCCTGTGGTCCTGTCGCCGCCGGCCTCTTCACCCGCATGCCGAGCCTCGACCGACTGATCATCGTCGAGAAGCGCCGCCACGACCTGCACTGGCTCACACTTTGGAGGGCCTGCATCGCAACGCGCTGGGACCTCGCCATCGACCTGCGCGGCTCCGCGCTCACTCTGCTGCTCATGACAAAGC
>CAXUIA010000006.1:29099-30214 GCA_964250835.1 uncultured Acetobacteraceae bacterium
GCCCATGCTCCACCGGTGGTCTGGACCAGTCCAGCCGACGACAAGGCCGCCATCGCCGCTCTTCCTGACGGCCCGACCTGGATCGGCTTGGGCCCTACTGCCAACTGGTCCGGCAAGACCTGGCCCGCCACCCGGTTCATTCAGCTCTTCGCGACCATGCAGAGCCGCGACCCACGCCTGCGTCCAGCGATCTTCGCCGGTCCCGGTCCGGCGGAGCGCGACATGGCCGCCCCACTCCTGCGGGCACTACCCGACGCCATCGATCTCCAAGGCCGCTTTGAGCTTCCGGCGGTCGCCGCTTCACTGCGACGCTGCGCTCTCTTTATCGGCAACGACTCCGGCCTGATGCATCTCGCAGCCGCCGCCGGCGCTCCCACTCTCGGCCTCTTCGGTCCCAGCCGCCGGTCAGAATACGGCCCCACCGGGCTGCGCGCTCGCGCCGTCGTCGCGCCCGGTCCCGACGGCGAAGCCTCAATCGAGCATCTGACGGTCGAGGCTGTGCTGCACGAGGCGGAAGCTCTTCTCCGATGAGGATCGCGCAGCTCATGGCGGGCGCGCCCGCCGGCGGCGCCGAGCTGTTCTACGAGCGCCTAACGGTCGCCCTGCATGAGGCGGGCGAAAGCGTCCTTCCCATCATACGAAGCAACCACTCCCGCGCCGCCCGGCTGACCGCCGCCGGCCTTACTCCGACCCAGGTGCGGGTCGGCGGCCCGCTCGATCTTCTCACCGCGTCGAAACTCGCCCGCTCCCTTCGAGACTTCGCTCCCCAGGTCGTTGTCGCCTGGATGAACCGTGCCGCACGTTTCGCCCCCGCCGGCGCGTGGGCTCTGGCCGGCCGTCTCGGAGGCTACTACGACCTGTCATACTATCGTCGCTGCACCGACCTGATCGCCAACACCCGCACCCTCGCCCGCTGGATCGCCGCTCAGGGATGGCCGGCAAGCCGCGTCCGCTACCTTCCGAATTTCGTTCCCGACCTCGCCGGCGCGCCCGCCGCGGCCTTGCCAGTTCCTCCCGGCCGCCCGACCATCCTGGCGGCCGGGCGCCTCGCCGCGCCCAAGGGCATCGCTATCCGCTACCGTGCTCGCCCACACCTCGCCCGCGCGCACCTCGGC
>CAXUIA010000007.1:0-5136 GCA_964250835.1 uncultured Acetobacteraceae bacterium
GTGCTGCCCGTCGCCCGCGAGATCGGAGGCGGGCTTGCGGGCAGCGAGCGGGTGGCCGGTCAGTCGGTGACCGTTTAGTCGGTGGCGAGGAGGGGGACGTAGGGGACGCCGAAACCGGTGACGTCGTTGTAGCCAGGGGCGGTGTAGTTGAAGACGTCATCGAGGCCCTGGCAGAGATATTTGGCGCAGACCTCCACCGGGAACGGCGCGGTTGCGATGAGCGCGGGCACCGAGTTGATGGTTACGACGCGGAGTTGGGTCGGGATGGCGTCATAGCCGCGCAGGATCGCGTAGGGCGTGGTCGACGGGACGATCTGGTTGATGCCGGCGCTGTCAGTGGTGGTGCCGGTTTTCAGGCTGTAGAGGAACGGATTGGCGAAGCCGAGAAAAGGCTTGCCGAGCGCGCCGCGTACCTGGTCGACGGTTGCCAGCATGCCGGCGGTGAGGGGCGAGGCGAGGCTGGTGCCGCCCTCGTCGATTTCGCAATATTCGGTCGTTGCGGTGAGCTTGGTGCAGCCGGTGTCGCTCACGTTGCCGGCGATGGTGTAGGTCTCGCCGTAGAGGTACCCGGTGTAGGGATCGGCGTCGGCGGCGATGTCGGGGCTCACTCGCTGGCGGGTGGTGAGCGGGATTGCGCCGCCGCTGGCCTCGTTGACGGTCATGGAGAGCGCGTCGGGGACGATGCCGGCCTGATAGTCGGGCTGTGCGGCGAGAAGGCTGATGCCGCCGCCGCTGCCGCTGTAGAAGGTGAAATCTGAAAACGTGCTGGTGCCGAACGTGGTGGTGGCGAGGCCGCTGGTGGTGACGGACGTGGCGCTGTTGACCGTTACGCCATTGAGGAAGGCGCGGTAGGTGCCCCAGCCATATTCCTCCTTGGCGCCCGAGGCGTTCTTGAGCAGGAGGGAGGTGCCGCCGACGCCGGTGACGTAGGGGCTGGTTGCTTCCCAAGCGCCGGTCGCGACACCGTTGATCTGGGAGAGGTCGCCGTCGTCGCCAGAGCTGAACAGCACGCTGATGCCCATGGTGGCGGCGGCCATGAAGGCGTTGTTTTCGGCGGTGACCTGGGAGGCGGGGATGGCTTCGCCGTTGTTGCCGAAGCTGTCGGTGATGATGTCGGCGCGGTGGTTCATGATGGTGTCGATCAGCGCCGTGGTCAGCGGGGTCGAATTGTTCTTCGCGCCCACGTAGACGATGCTGGCGCCGGGCGCCGAGCCGTGCACGGAGGCGACGTCGAGCGATTGCTCGGTCCACCAGCCGTAGGCGTTGGTCACCTGAGCGGCGGGGACGTTGTAGATCCCCGCCGGGATGACCTGCTTGAAGTTGGCCGACGTCAGCGGCGGCAGGCCGTGATTGCCGGCGTAGAGATTGCCGTCGGCCTGGAGAGTGGGCGAGGCGAAGGCGTCGACGATGGCGACTGTCACGCCCGTGCCGTTGATGCCGATGTTGCCTGGATTGGCGCCGTAGGCGGCCTGGATCTGCTGGGGCGTATAGCCGCAGGAGAGCCACGGGAGGGACTTGTTGTAGGGGGCTGGCTTGGTGCTGAGCGTCGCCTTGAGATCGCCGAAATAGGTGTCGCAGTAGGGGGACGGGTCCTGTGAGACGACGGGCGGCGGGGTAACGGCTGCGGTCGCGGCCACCGCTGACGCTGGGGCTGCAAGGGCGCCGGCGGTGGCCGAGACGTGGAACGGCTGGCGGAGCAGATCGGTGTCGTCGAGTCCCTCGATGAAGACCACCTTGTTGGCGAGCTGGGCCGGAATGGTGGGTGCTTCGGCGTTGGCGCGGATTGTCGTGCCGCGATAGGTGTAGACGCCCTGGGTGACGCCGAAGGTGGTGCGGAGCTGCTTGACGGTGGCGGTGGCGGAAACGTAGGCGCCGAGCGGGCCGGCGGTCACGTTGGTCATGCCGGCCTTGGTGAGCCGAGCCTTCCCGGCAGCGACGGCGGAGGCGGCCGGCGCGAAGCGCGCGGCGAACTGGGCAGGTGTGAGATAGCGGCCGTAGCTGGCGCTGCCGGGGGTGGAAACCGCGGCGACGAGGCTGGTGAGCGCGGTGGAGTTGGCAAGCGCCATGTGGACGGCGATGTCAACGGTCTTGCCGTCGGACGCGGTGCCCGTTTTGGGAGCGGCGGCCACCCAGTTCGCGACGTTGCCGGCGAGGGTCGCCGCACTCGCCAGCGCGGGTAGGCCGGTGAGGACGGCTGCGCATAGGCAGGCGCGACCGGTGCTTGTTGGGTTGGTTGTCAAAGGTGTCTCCGCTTCCTGAACGTCTATTCCGGGTGTGTGGTCGGCGTTGTCTTGTTTTGGGACCAGCGTCACCGCGGTCGTTACCCAGCTATTACAAACGTTAGGGGTCGGTCAACGCGGAGCGGGCGGTTTTCGGGAGAGAAGCCGAAACCTTTTTGCGCGATGCGCCTCTCTATTGCGTGACCTGAGGAGGACGCAGATGGATCATGATCAGGCAGAGAAGCTTTGGTCGCTCATCAAGTCGACGAAGTTTGCGATGTTGACGACCGAGGATGCGGGCGACCTGCGCAGCCGGCCGATGGCGGTGAGCCAGTCAGAATTCGACGGGGCGCTGTGGTTCTTCACGCGCGCGAGTGCGCACAAGGTGGACGAGGTACAGGCCGATCAGCGGGTGGGCGTGAGCTTTGCCGACCCGGACCGGCAGAACTACGTGTCAATGTCGGGCCGGGCATCACTGGTGCGGGACCGTGCGGCAATTGATGCGCACTGGGCGGAGCCGGTGCGGACGTGGTTTCCGAAGGGAAAGGATGATCCGGACATCGCGCTGCTTCGGGTTGATGTGACTCAGGCGGAGTACTGGGACGCGCCCAATTCGACGATGCTGCACGCTTACGGGTATGTGAAGGCGCGGCTGACGGGACAGTCGCCGGATCCCGGGGGGAACGAAAAGATCACCGTGTGAGGTTGCCGGTCTGAGAGGCCGGCGTGCGTCACGCGAACGCGTGCCGCGCACGCGGGGTTCAAGGGCAGAGCCCTTGACCTTTATAGAAGTGCGAGCTGCCGGTCGGCGGATGTTTCGGGACGCGGCCGGGTGAAGAGCGACGTGTCGAGGCGTTCGCGCTCGGCGCGCAGGCCAAACTTGCGGATCGCGACGTTGAAGCGCTGGGCGAGGAGATCGGCGTAGGGGCCGGTGCCAGTCTGGCGGAGGCCGAAACGGCTGTCGTAGAGAGCGCCGGCGCGCGTCTCGCGGACCAGGTTCAACACATGCTTGGCGCGCTGCGGATAGTGCTGGCGAAGCCAGGTTTCGAACATCGATTGCAGCTCGAGCGGCAGACGCAGGAGGACGTAGCCAGCGTAGTCGGCGCCGGCTTTGCTGGCGGCCTCGAGAATGCGCTCGAGTTCGGCGTCGTTCAGACCGGGGATCATCGGAGCGGCGAGCACGCCCGCGGGGACGCTGGCTTCGCGCAAGCCCTGCAGGCCGCCGAGACGGCGCTGGGGCGTGGCGGCGCGCGGCTCCATGCGCCGGGCGAGCTCGTTGTCGAGCGTGGTGACCGATATCCAGACGCGAACAAGGTTCCGTCTGGCCATGCGGGCGAGGATCGGCAAGTCGCGGAGCACGCCCGCAGACTTGGTGACGATGCTGACAGGATGGCTGGTGTGGTCGAGCACTTCGAGAACGGCGCGGGTGAGCCCGAGCGTTCGCTCGACCGGCTGATAGGGATCGGTGTTGGAGCCGAGCGTGATCGGGCGGGGAACGTAACCGGGCTTGGCCAGCTCGCGCTCGAGCTGCTCGGCGACATCGGGCTTGAAGGTGAGCTGGGTCTCGAAATCCAGGCCGGGCGAGAGGCCGAGCCAGGCGTGGCTGGGGCGGGCGTAGCAGTAGATGCAGCCATGCTCGCAGCCGCGGTAGGGATTGACGGCGCGGTCGAAGCCGAGATCCGGCGACTTGTTCCAGGCGATTGCGGTCCGGCTCGAATCGCGTGTCAGGTTGGTGGCAACCGGGGCGGGAGCCAGCGTCTCGGTGGTGATGGTGTCCCAGCCGTCATCGAACGGTTTGACGTGAGTGCGCTCGTAGCGGTTGCCGACGTTGATCGAGGCGCCACGGCCCTTGCGGGCGCGCGGCAGGTCGCCGGTGGAGTCGAGCATGGCTGTCTCCCGCGTGTCTGCGTGAGAGGACGATGCAACGACGGGCCGCATGAATCAAGAACAAAAAGAGAACGCAAGCGAGTTGCGGCGTGGGCGTGCTCATGCGCGACGCTCGTCAATCCGCTGAAGCGCCATGGAGGTCAGGGCGGATAGAAGGCGAACAAAGTCGCGGTCGGAAAGGCCGCGGAGAAACAGGCGCTCAGGGCTCCATTGCGTCGGCCGGTCGGATTTCGCGCCCGCAGTGGGGGGGAGGCGGCCAGGTCCAAGGCTGGCGCTTTGCTTTTTGGCCGGTCGTGCGGCCTCAAGATCCTCAAAGTGGCGGATTTGCGTGAGTAGCTTGCCCGCGTCGAGGAACTTGGAGGTCTCCATCAGGTTTCTGGCGGCGATGCGCATCAGGTTGATGGTGGACACGCCTTCAAAGGCCCGCCTGCGAAAGCGGTCGTGCATCTCGTCCAATACGCTCTTAAGGTGCGGCACTTCGTTCATGAGGGAAGCATCGCGTTGTCTTTACGGCGGCGCCCGTGGTTTCGGATGTTGACTTGAAATTCGTGGAGTCAGGCCGGGCTGGTCAGACGGTGCAAGAGGGCTGGGTCGGCGAGCAGGCGGAGGCGGTCGACGTAGTCGAGCGGGTCCTTGCGCACGACGTTTGCGCCCGGCGGGGTGTGTAGCCAGTCGTAAAGGCGGGTGGCGGCGAAGCGGAGAGCAGCGCCACCGGCCAAGGTGGGCAGGCTTTCGCGTTCGGCGGGCGTGAGCGCGCGGGCGGCGTCGTATCCTTCAAGCATGGCGCGGGCGCGAGGTTCGTTGAAGAACGGGCCTGCGTCGAAGCACCAGGCGACGAGACAGACGGCGAGATCATAGGCGAGCAGGTCGGTGCACGCGAAGTAGAAGTCGATCAGGCCGGTCAGGCGGTGGCCGAGAAAGAAGACATTGTCGGGGAAGAGGTCGGCATGGATCTGCCCGCCGGGACGCCCATACGGCCAAATACCCCCCGGGGGGAGAGGGGGGCGGGGCGCGCGTGGCGCAAGGCCGG
>CAXUIA010000007.1:5146-8789 GCA_964250835.1 uncultured Acetobacteraceae bacterium
ACGGCGAGATCAAAATCGGCCTGCTCCTGCTTAAGGCGGTCGAGGTCGCGGGCGAGCGCGTCGCCTAGGCCGGGGCGGACCTCCTCCGCGCGCGGGGCCGACTGGGCGAGAAGCGGGCCCCAGGCCGCGGGGCCGAGCGCGTTGGGACGAGATGCATAGTCCCGGCCGGCTTCGTGCAGGCGGGCGAGGGTGTGACCGACCGCGCGGCAATGCTCGGGGCGGGGGCGCCGCGGCCAGACGCCCTCGAGAAAAGTGGTGATGGCGGCGTGGCGGCCGGCGAGACGACGCAGCGCCTGGCCGTCGGTGCCGGCAACGGGAAGCGGGCAGTTGATGCCGCGCCCTGCGAGATGACGCATCAGGCCCACGAACCAGGGAAGATCAGCCGGGTCCACGCGACGCTCGTAGAGGGTGAGAATGTAATCGCCGCTCGTGGTTCGAAGCGAGAAGTTGCTGTTCTCAACGCCCTCGGCGATGCCGCGGTAGGCGAGCAAAGTGCCGAGGTCGTATTCGGCGAGGAATGCGCGGAGCTGGTCGTCGGTGATGTCGGTGTAGACGGCCATGATTGGTCCGGGACTGGGCCCGGATGGTCTTAGGGGGTTGAGGCACGATGGGCTAGCGTACGGCGGCGGGCTAGAACACCCGGCCTTGAAATGCTCGGCAGGAGCCGCGAGGCCGCGCTGCCTCTCCTGTTCGGCTCATTGTTTGACCGTCTCCTGATGCTCACGGAGAACGGAAATCTCAAATGTGCTCCGGCGCTACAGACCTATTTCTTGCGCCCTGCTTTACTGCACGCGCCCTGGCCAAGTTCGTCGGCCTGGTCGAGACCATTGACCGGGCTCAGGGCGTGGCCAGCCAGTGGTGGTGATGGTGATGGTGGTGATGGTGGTGTTGATACCGAGGGTAGAAGGGCTGCTGGTAGAAGGGCGGCTGATAAGGCGGCGGATAGACCGGCTGCGGGTAGACTGGAGGCGAGTAGTAATAAGGCTGATAGAAGTGATGGTGATGGTGATGGTGATGGTGGTGGTGGTGGTGATGGTAGTAGGAGAACTGCACCGTCTCGACCTGGCTGGCAGACGCCGCGTCGCTCCGTGCCTTCCGTTCGGCTTCGAGCGCCTCCAGAACTTTTCGTGCGTTCGGGATCGGTTTTAGCAGGTCGGCATAGGAGCGGAACTCCATCGACGATGCCGCCGCGACCGGCGTCTGTGCAGCCTGCGAAGGATCTCCGATGACCAGCGCGGACGCAGCTCCGATCAGACCGGCTAAGTTCCTGTCCATCGAGATCTCCCTTTCAGATCATGGCAAGATTACTTGTCATGGTATTTGGAGATGATCCTGTCCGAATTGTGGAGGTCGCGCGGTCAATGGAAGGCCAGGCGGATTTCAGCCGCCCGTTGACACGCAGACCTTTGGCGCCGTCGGCGATATCGAAGCGCCGATCTGTATTGTGGGCAACGATTCCTGTTCTGAGCGGACAATACAAAGTCCGGCGGCCGGCGAGGCGGTCAGTCCTGGAGAGAAGCGATGAGGGCGCGGGTTTCCTCGACGGCCACCGACCAGATGGAGAGCATGTCGTCGTCGCTGCGCTGGTAGAGGCCGCCGAAATTGCCGTCGCCGAGATAGTCGCGCGTGCGCGCGGGGCTCATCGGACGCATGCGGGCGATGTCGATCATTGGCTTCGCCTCGGCGGGCTGGACGGTGTCGGGCAGGCGAGTCCACGGAAAGTTCTCCATCCACGAGGCGTGGGAGGCGACGGGGTCAATCGTCTGGACCGCTTGCCAGGTGCGGGGCGCGTTCCACCAGCTGTGGAACACGACCGCGCACTCGGGATTGTCGGACTGCCATTCGGCGGCGACCGACTGGGCCGGCTGATTGCCGCCATGGCCGTTGACGAGCAGGAACCGGCGGAACCCCTGGCCGGCGAGGCTGCCGAGGATGTCGGCGAGCACTCGCGCGTAGGTCTCGACGCGAAGCGAAACGGTGCCGGGAAAGGCGAGAAAGTAGGGTGTGATGCCGTATGGCAGGACCGGAAAGACGGGCACCTGAAGAGGGGCGGCCGCCTCGACGGCAACGCGCTCGGCGAGGATGGAGTCGGTCGCGAGGCTGAGATGGGCATGCTGCTCAGTGCATCCGAGGGGGATGACGGCTCGCCGCTCGCCGCCGGCTAGGAGTGTGTTCAGTTGGGACCACTCCGTTGCGTCTACCCTCATGAGTTCCTCGCTGTGCGCAATCGTTAACCAAACAGGGGCTCTGCCGCTGACCCTGCAAGGGGATGCGCCTCTGGACACCTCACTCAATCCATGCGGGTCTTGGATGGCTCGGCCTCAGCGGGACGCTTTTGAAGGACTTTAGCCGATCTCAGACGTCGTCGTCTTTCGGCACAACATGTTCCGCATTTCGGAACCGTTCATCACTCAGCAGGCTGAAGCGCTTCGCCGATACAGGCCGATCTATCTGGGACGGTTGCGGTTCGGTGACGCGCCCGCGGGCGCGACATCGTGCGCGCTCGAGGATCTCGGGCCGAGATGGAAGCTGCCTCGCGTGGCGTGGCAGATGCTCACGCGCGATCCGCGGCTTTACCAGCGTGCTCTGGGCGCTCATCGACCATCGCTGATCCACGCGCATTTCGGCGTGGAGGGAGTGTACGCGCTGCCGTTGGCGCGCAGGCTTGGGATCCCGCTGGTGACGACGTTCCACGGTTTTGACGCGACACTGTCGACAACCGCACTGCTGCGCTCACCCGCTTGGGCCTACTACCCGCTGCTACGGCAGCGGCTCGCGCGGCAGGGCGACCTGTTTCTGTGCGCGTCATCGTTCCTGCGCGAGCGGGTGCTGGCGATGGGTTTTCCAGAGGCGCGGACGTTGATCCACTATATCGGGGTCGATTGCAGTGCGATCCGGCCGCGCGACCCGAACGAGGAGGGCTCCCATATCCTCCATGTGGGCCGGCTGGTTGAGGTCAAGGGCTTGAAGTATCTGCTGGAGGCGTTCGCCGAGTTGTCGCCCCATCATGGCGCTATCCTGATCATCATTGGTGAGGGGCCTCTGCGCGGCTCCCTTCAGAGACTGGCAGTTTCGCTTGGTGTGGCGTCCAGAGTACGTTTTCTCGGTGCTCTGCGGCACGCCGACGTGCTCGCCTGGATGAGGCGGGCGGCGGTGTTGGTCCTGCCAAGCGTTCGCACGATGAGCGGCCGGGTCGAGGGATTGGGCATGGTGTCGCTGGAAGCCGCCGCCACTGGCGTGCCCGTGATCGGCTCGCGGATCGGCGGGATCCCGGAGAGCGTGATCGACGGCCGCACGGGATTTCTCACGCCGGAGCGCGACGCGCCTGCCCTGGCAGCCAAGCTCGACGAGCTGCTCGGCGACCGTGCTCTGCGACTGCGTTTGGGTGCGCAGGGGCGGGCACTTGTCGAGCGTTGTTTCGATCTGCACCGGCAGACGGCGATACTCGAAGGCCTGTATGAGCGGGTGGTGGCGGAAGCAGCGACGCGACCGGGCGAGCGGTGAGCGCGAGATTGGGGCCGGGCGATGTCACGATCGTCGTTGCTCATCCGGACGACGAGATCCTCTGGCTGAGCTCGGCGGTCGCTTCGGCCGAGCGGATCGTGTTCTGCTTTGGCGACCCGTTCGAGCGGCCCCGTTTGGC
>CAXUIA010000007.1:8799-9560 GCA_964250835.1 uncultured Acetobacteraceae bacterium
GGGCTGCGTGAGCGGCTGGGGCCCCCGGCGCCCGCGCCCCGGTGGGGCGCCCCCGCGACGGCGTGCGGTGGCTGCCCTCCATCTGCCGCAACTGCTTGACCTGGCGCTGCCGGAGAGCGGGGCGGGGTTTTCCGTCGATCGGGCGAACGGGCGTTTGACCGACTTTGGCATCGAGATCGTGGAGCCGTCGGCTCGCGCGCGCTACGAGGCGCGTTTCTCTGAACTGGTCACGGCACTGCGCGGCGCGCTTGTCGGGGTCCGCACGGTGCTGTCCCACAATCCGTGGGGTGAGTACGGGCACGCCGAGCATATCCAGGTGTATCGCGCACTGAGGAGCGTTCAGTCGGAGCTTGGCTTCACGCTTTGGTTTTCCAACTATGTCGGCGCGCTGAGTTGGCCGCTTGCCCAGCGGCTGCGTGAGGCGCCCTGCTGGACGGATCGCCGGACGGTTCGTCCCGACGCGGCGCTCGCTCGCCGGATCATGCGGATCTATCGACGACACGGCGCGTGGACCTGGACGCGCTGGCATCGTTGGCCGGCGGTCCAGTCGCTTTATGCGCAGCTGCCGGAAGGCGGCCTCGCGCATGAGCGCCCGCTGGCGGGGGAGATGTTGCTGGACGTGGCCGGGTTGCGGCCCTGGCCGACGCCCTGGCGTCGGGCCAGCCGGCTTCTGCGCTGAGAACCGAGCGACGCCGGCCCGCGTCGCCGCGCGCAGGGAGCCGCGCTCCAGGGCTGCCAGGTGTCGGGGCCGGCGGCCCTCC
>CAXUIA010000007.1:9570-21368 GCA_964250835.1 uncultured Acetobacteraceae bacterium
CCGCGCCCGCGGCGGGGGGGGGGGCCCCGCCGCGGCCGGCCCCCCCCCCCCCGCCGCGCGGCCCGCCGCCCCGGCGCTCTGGCATCCGCGCTCCAGTCCTGCCATGTGTCGGGCCATGCGAACATCCCAGTCAGGCAGGCTTGCGGGGCTCCGCTCCGGGCTCCGTTTCCTCGGTCGGGTTGCCGGGTCGCCGTATAACCCGTTACTGGCGCAGGTGGTGGTCACGCGGCGCTGCAATCTGGCCTGCGGCTACTGCAACGAGTACGACCAGGTTTCGCCTCCGGTGCCGACGGCAAAGCTGCTCGCGATCGTGGACCATCTTGCGCGGCTGAAGACGGCTTCGGTCACGTTTACGGGCGGTGAGCCGCTGCTGCATCCCGATTTGGACCAGCTCGTTCGGGCCGCCCGGGATCACGGGATGATCGTGACGACCATCACCAACGGTTTCCGGCTGACCAAGGATTGGATCGACCGGCTGAACGCGGCAGGCCTGCAGGGCATGCAGATCAGCATCGACAATCTCAGGCCCGACGAGGTTTCGATGAAGAGCTTGAGCTCGGTTGAGGGAAAGCTGGCTCTTCTCGCCGCGCATGCTCGCTTCAAGGTCAACGTCAATTCCGTGCTCGGGGTCAGCGGCGAGCGGACGGAGGACGTGGTCACGGTCGCCGAGACGGCGGCTCGCTATGGGCTGCAGCATTCGGTGGGGGTGCTGCACGATCATGCGGGCACGCTCAAGCCGCTCAGCGTGGCGCAGCGGCGCGCCTATGATCAGGTCACGAAGATTTCGCCGTCGATCGTGCACACGCTGAACTACTGGTTGTTCCAGCGGCGGCTGATGCGGGGAGAGACAAACGATTGGAAGTGCCGCGCCGGCGCTCGCTACCTGTATGTGGCGGAGGACGCGAAGGTGCACTGGTGCTCGCAGCAGCGGGGTACTCCGGGCATCGACGTGCTGGACTACTCGCGCGCGGACATCAAGCGTGAGTTCCACACCGGGAAATCCTGCAGCAAGACCTGCACGCTGAGCTGCGTTCACCAGATGAGCATGTTCGACCGGCTGCGAGGTCAAGCTCGTGCTGCCTGAGTGCGCCAGGCTGTGGAGGCGTCACGCGCTAGCGTGCTTTGGCGCGACCTCCTTCAGCGTGCTTTCGCACGACTTCCTTCAGCGTGCTTTCGCACGACCTCCTGATGAGGTTTGGGGTGGAGCCCTGGTCGCTTCTGCCTTTCTGGCCCGTAGGAACAGGACGGCGTAGGTCAGCGCTACCGCTGACAGGGTGACGCCGAGCTCGGTGGGATTGCCGGCGGGCCCCAGCAAGAGGAGCGCGAACCAGACGACGGTCACCATGACGATGAGGCCGGCGGCGGGCGCCAGCAGCGATCCTGCGAGTTCAAGCACGCTGACTTTCCAGCGCTTGAGTGCTGCTGCACCCCAGAGAAGCACGAGCGGGTAGACGCCGAGCCAGACTGCGGAGACCGCGACGATGCCGGACTGTCCGGGTAGCAGGCAGCCGACGGCGACGATGCCGCCGCTCAGCAGAACCAGGGTCAGCGCCGACAGCCTTGCTGCTGTCCCCGGCCGTCCGGAGCCCATCATCAGTGGATAGAGAAGCTGCGTGGTGATCCGAAGCAGGGAGGCCGCTGCCAGCAGTTTCAGCGGCAGCGCCGCGGCGGCGTAGCTGTGTCCCTGCCGGTCATGCAGCATCGCGGTCAGCGGGTCGGCGGCGAGGAGCAGGCCTCCCGTCAGCGGGGCGGTAAGGACGATGACCCGGCCGAGCGACCAGGCAAGCGCCTGCTCCACCGGTTGACCGGCTGCCGCCAGACGCGCGAAGACGGGCAGGGCGGTACGGTTGACGAGCGTGCCCACGGCCATCGCCGGCTCCATCGCGAGGTCGAACGCCACGCGATAGACCGCGAGGCGGGCGGTTCCGTAGAAGGAGCCGACGAGCAGGAAATCGATGTTTCTGAGGAGCTGCTCGAACAGGTTTGACGTGGTTGCCCGCACGCCGAAGCGCAGCAGCGGCTTGATGGACGACCGACGGAACCGGAGACGCGGTCTGAAAGGGTTTGCCAGCAAGGCACCGGCCAGGACGAAGAGGCCGCTTGCAGCGTAACCGGCGATCGGCGCCCAGACGCCCGCACCGGCGGCTGCGAACCCGATCCTGCTGGCGGCCGCTAGCGGAGCGCCCGGTTCAGCGAGGCGAGCGGGATGACGGCCGCGCCGACGAGAGGCTGCTTGAGCGCGATCGGCAGCAGGTAGAGCGGCATCGACGGGATGCCGAAGGCCAGGGCAAGCGCGGGCGAGGCCAGCATCGTCAACGCGGCCGCGGCGAACGACGTGCCGAGGATGAACCAGAACAGCGTGTCGAGCGTGATCCGGGACGCCGGTGGGCCCTGGATCAGAGCCTCGCCCGTGCCGAACCCGTCGAGCGCCTCGATGATCATCCCGATCGAGACCACGAGAGCGGCTGTTCCGACTTGCTGCTTGGTTAGGAACAGGATGACCGCCAGCATCGACAAAGCGTCGACGACGCGAGCGATCACGGTGGCGCCGCCAAGCCAATTAAAGCCGCGCGCGAGATGACGCCGGTGCTCGTCCATCCGAGGCGGACGCCTCGCGCCGGCTAAACCGGACCGGCATGCAGGGCGTCGCTCGACGGCACGCCCTCGGGCGGGAGCACGATCGAACGGAAGCGCACCAGATGCACAAGCCACTGCGCGCAACGGCGCAGCCAAGGGCGGAGCCGCGCGTGGCGGCGGTCCCAGTGCGCGGGCGCGGACTGGCGTTCTTTGATGGCGTGGAAAATCCTGCGCGCGCGTGCGTCCCAGGTCAGGTCGCGGCTTTCCGTCAAGGCTGCCGCCGCGAGACGCGATGCGAGCGCGCGGTCCCCGAGCAGTTCGGTCAGCCCCTCGGCAAGCGCCTTTGGGCAGTTCGGGCGGCATAGGAACGCGGTTTGCCGGTGGCGGAGGACCTCCATGACGTCGGCGGTCGCCCCGGCCAGGATCGGCCGGCCTGATGCCATGTAGAGGAAGACCTTCAGAGGCAGCACCGTTGAGCCGAATTGCGCCAGCGGCCGGGTCGATGGCGGGATCACCAGCACGTCCGCGGCTCCCAGATATGTCGAGAGTGCGTCCGGCTGCTGCCATGGCACCAGCCGGACGTTAGTCAGGCCTTCCGCCAGGGCTTCTACCGGTCCATCGCCAGCGGAGCCAACGAGGATGAACAGGATATCGGGAAGACGCGCCGCCGCCTCGATGAGAAGGTCGAGCCCCTTTTTGCCGTTGACGCGTCCCGTGTAGACGACGGTCTTTCGGTCGGCAGGCACTCCGATCAGCTGCTTGGCGATCGCGATCGGGAGGAGGGAGCGTAGGCGTTTCGGCTCGAAGCCGTTGCGGATGCACACGAGTTTGTCGGGCGGCAGGCCGAGTTCCAGGTACTTTCCCCGGGTGAAGTCCGAGTGGCAGATGTTGAGCAGGAAACGCGGGTGGGACATCAGGGCACCGATCAGCGGCTGCAGCGGAGGTATCTGATCGGGCCATGGCCGGTAATGATCAAAGACGACGCGCTGTCCGAACAGCAGTGCTGCTGTGGCCACCCATAGATTGCGTGTGTAGACGAAGTCGGCCTGCCGGAACTCCCTTCGGCCGGCGATCGTCAGGCCGCAGCAGAAGTGGCGCACTACGGCCGGCTTGCCGGGTGCGCGTGCTCGGATGGTGGAGAGGCCGTTTCTCGATTCGGAACGGGCGGTGTTGGAGAGGGGCACGTGCAGCCAGGAGCGCTCGGCCAACGCCGCGAGGTAGGTCGCCGTGGTCGTAAAGACCTCCGCGTCCGCCTCCCTGCTCGGCAGCGGGTTCTCGAAGGTGAACAGGATCTTCATGCAAGAGCGATAGGCGCGCTTCGGCCTATGGGTCCAGGGCCGTTGCGACATTGGCGGGGGCACGCACTATGTTGGTGAGCAGGTGGTCCAAGGGCAGGCTAGACGTCGGCGGATCCCAGCCTGAATTGGCCGCAGGATCCCTATCGACCCGATGACAAGCCGCCCGTTTTGATTATCGATGGATATCTGAGGCGCGAAATCCTCCGTCCCGTGACCCCTATCCTGGGGGTTTTGGCGGCCATCTTCGTAAGTTTCAGCGCGGCCGATTTCGTTGGAGACCCTGTCGGCAGCCTGCTGCCGGCCGGCTCGATTGCGGCGCTGGTCGGTCTGAAGGTGCTGATCTCGCTCGAAGTGCTGATCCCGATCTCGCTCTACCTCGCGGTCGTCATCGCGCTGAGCAGGTTTTCGAGCGACTCCGAGCTGGTGGCGGCCTACGCGCTCCGCGTCACACCCGCGCGCGTCAGGACTGCCGTCATCACCGTTTCGGCGTTGCTCGCGGTGGCGGTCAGCCTTTTGTCGTTCATCGCCAGACCGTGGGCTTACGGGGAGCTGCACAGATTGTATGCGCGTGCCGAAAGCAGACTTGATGTCGGCGCGATGCGGCCAGGCACGTTCTATGTTGGTCGGAACGGAGATCGCGTTATCTTCTTCTCGGGCCAGGACCGGCCTGGCGGACCGGCCAAGGACGTCTTTGTGCAGATTTGGCACGGCAGCCGGATGGAGGTCATCCACGCCGGCACCGCAATCGCGGCCCCCCGGGCCGCGGATGGGAGCGCCCCCATCGCACTGCGCCACGCGCATGTCTACCGGATTGATCCAGCAACCGGAGCGGACGATCGCGTTCTTCAGGCCGAGGACATGACCATCGACCCGAACGAGCAGGCGTTGGAGCCAGGCGGCTACAGCTCGGTTGCCGCTTCGAGCTGGCGGTTGCTCGGATCTGGCGCGCCTGCGGACGTGGCTGAGCTCCAGTGGCGCTTGTCGACCGGTGTGTCGACCCTCTTGCTTGGGCTACTCGGCGTCCCGATGAGCCAGTTCAGGCCCAGGGAGGGCCGTCACGCCAGGCTCGCGGCGGCAATCTTGACCTATGTCGGCTACTACATGCTGTTTACTTCGGCGCGAACCTGGGTTCAGCACGGGACGATCGCCGCCTTTCCCGGCGTCTGGTGGGTTCCGGCGATGCTCGGGGTGCTCGTGTTCTCGAGCCTGTGTGCGCCGGGGCGGAACTTCGAGTATGGCCATGGACGCGCGTGAAACGGCCGGCGGCACCTGAACGCCAAGGCGCGGCGTTGGGTCGGCCGTGACGCTGCTCGGACGCTATCTGCAGGTCGCGGCGCTGAAGGCCTGCGTGCTGGTGGCACTTGGATTGACGTGCCTGTTCAGCCTGTTCGAATTCGTCGACCAGCTCGGGGCGGTCGGGCACGGCCGCTATCACCTGCGCGATGCGGCGTCCTACGTCGCGCTGACTGCACCCTACCGGCTGCTGGAGGTGACGCCGGTCTCCATGCTGCTCGGCTGCCTGCTGGCGTTCGGTGCGCTCGGCCGGCACGGCGAGCTGACTGCGATGCGCAGCCTCGGCATATCCGAACGTCGCGTAATGGCGTCCGCCATGGGGCTCGCGCTGCCGGTGATCGGCGTGTTGTTCCTCCTGGCGGAGTTCGTCATCCCGCCGGCGCAGCGCTTGGCGCAGGAGGGTCGATCATCCGCCTTGTCGGCGCTTACCACGACGCGCGGCGAAGATAGTTTCTGGGCTCAGGGCGAGGGCCGCTTTCTCAATGTCCAGCGGTTCGAAAACGGCAACGTGCCGGCGCAGATCGACATCTTCACGTTCGGCACGGGCGGCGACCTCCTGAGCTTTCTCCAGGCGCGACATGCCGACATCAGGCCGGACGGGCTCTGGCTGCTGTCGGGGGTGACGAGGCAGACGATTGAGCATGGTCAATTCATCACCGAGCGGTTCGCACACCTGTCCTGGCGTTCGTTCATGTCGGCCGAACAGACCAGGCTTTTGATCCTGCCGCCTTCCAGCATGCCGCCGATCGCGCTGTTTCGTTACGTCCGTTACTTGCGGCGCAACGAGTGGGAGGCCACGCGCTACGAGCAGGAGATCTGGGCCAAGCTCAGCATTCCGTTCTCTGTTGTGGCGATGATCATGATCGCGGCGCCGTTCGTGTTTGGTCCACCCCGATCGCAGACGGCGGGCTTTCAGCTCTTGGCCGGTGCGGCGATCGGCATCGCGTTCGCGACGGTGGAGCAGATCACGAGCCGCCTCGACCAGTTGCTCGATCTTGATCCGGGCGTCCTCGCGCTGGCGCCTTCGCTGCTGCTGATGGTTACTGCGGTTTACTTGTTTCTTCTGCGGTATCGGTAGCTACGGGCTTTGCCCCGAACCGCACCAAACGCAGGCGTTTGGATCGCTGCTAGTATGTTGCGGGCCTGCTCTCGATCTCTTTGAGAAAGTTGGCGAGACGTGCGCGCTGCCGGACGCTGAGGATTGCGAGGATCAGGCTGAAGCCCGTGATCTCAAAGAGAAAGTAGAACATCGGGGCTTGGGCGAGCGCGCACAGGAAAATCCCAATCGTCCGGTAATTAGCCGACAGGATCGCCCAGCGCCGGACAGGACGCGCAAACCGGTCACGGTAGCGGCGACGGATGGATGCTGCGCGGTCGGGCTCCGATCGCAGCAGCGCGTCGAGCGCAAGACGGTCGTGACCGGAGCCGGCGACCGCCACCTGCACCCGCTCGTAGGCCGCCTGCAGCCAGCCGGTTACGTGCGGGTCACCGCGTGGCCCCGTTGCGGCACTTTGAACCTTCGCCAGGCCCCAGACTTCGTAGTCCTGCCGCTGGCGCTCAAAGGCGGCGGACTGCAGCGCGTGGCACGCACCCGCGACGGCCACGATGATCCAGGCGATGCCACCATTGACGCGCGCGAGCTGGACGGCGAGTGCGAGGTAGACGGCGGCGAAGGTCACGTAGTCGCAGATCCCGTCCAGAACCTTGCCGATTTCCGACTGCGTGCGTGTTAGGCGCGCGAGTTGGCCGTCGACGCCGTCCGCGACGTGCCAGGCGATCATCAACGCGAAACCAGCGAACGACCAGCGCGGGTCACGATAGCCGTAGTAGGCGATACCCGCCGCGATGCCGCACGCCATGCCGCTGATCGAGACGGCGTTCGGAGTGACATGCAGGCGGGCCAGAACTCTGGTGAGCCGGCTTGCGATCACGTGGACGAAATAGAGGTTGGTGAAGTCCTCGATTTCAATCGTCCGGCGGACCGGCTCGGGCCGCCAGGACGCCGGCGGCGCTTCCTCGGCCATCGGTCGGCTCAGAGACGTCCGGACGCGAGCAGATGCGCTGCCTGGTCGAAGGCGACGGGATCGTCGACGTCCACCCAGAGCCGGTCGCCGACGTCCAAGACGAATGCTTTGCGCAATCGCGCCAGAACGGTCATCGCGCCGGAGATACTGTCGTCACCGCTCGCCTGGCTTTCCTCGAGCGCGGCAAAGATCGCGGGCGAGCAGAGAAAGGCACCCGTATCGATCGCATTGTATTCGGGCATCGACTTGCCGATCCGCTCGATCCGGCCGTCCGCGCACAGGACGCGGGTGACGTCGTCGGGATCATTGAGCGGACTGCTGATGTTGAAGTCGACCGCGTGGGTCACGGTGTCCGGCTCCTGTGGCGCGTTCGCGAGGGCGCGCAGGATGTCGGGGTCGATCAGGTGATCGCACATCGTCAGCAGGAAAGGCCCGTCGAGACATGGCTTCGCCGCAAGCAGCGAGACGCCGTTGGCCCGTTGCCACGCGTCATTGATGACGTGGGTGATCTCGATGGTCTGGAGGCGCGCGATCTGGTCAAGCACGCCCCGCAGTTCCTCGCCGCGATATCCGCTGACCACCACGAATTCGGTGACGTCGGCCATGCGGCCGCGTGCGATCACGTGACCGATCAGGGGCATGCCGCCAAGCGGGATGAGGGGCTTCAGCCCGCCCTTCTCCCGCAGCCTGGTCCCCTGGCCGGCTGCAACGATGAGGCATTTCATGGTCTTGGTTAGGCCGCCTCGAAGATGTGGGGAACGCATGCGTAGATCAGTGAGCTGTAGAATTGGCGACCGTGATGCGCACGCACGTAGTCGGGCGTGATCTGCGCCACCAGCGGCCGCGTGCGGACGGAGGCGAACCAGTGCACCACGCGCGTCTGGGGCGGGATCAGGTCGTCGAGCGCGGCGCGCCCGCGCATGCGGAACCAGTGTTCCGAGATTTGCGGTGCCAGAGGGCAGAACACGTTCGGTTCCTTGATCGTGAGGTTGTCGCGACGGGTGCGGCCGACGACTTCGGCCAGCAGGTCCGGGCCGAACGCGTAGGGAAGATGCTGCATCGAGAGTGGGACCGTCAGCATCGCGCAGAGGTAATCGGCAAGCAGTTCTGCGTGCGGCTTCGCACCGAATGCCGCGTTGTTGACTTGGCGGACATAGAACCGTTCGGCAGCCCTGAATAGCCGCCAGCCGCTGGGCAGGGCTCGGCAGAGCTTGCGCAGGATGTCGAGTGTGAGATGGCGTCCGAGCTTGAACGGCGAGCGGGACCGGCGCGCTGCCTCAGGCCACACGATGAGCTCGGTTCCGACGAACTGGGCGCTGTCGAGCAACGGACGCAGGGTCGCGACGGTGACCGTGTCGAGATCGAGGTAGATCCCGCCGAGCCGGTAGATGATTGCTGCCCGTAGGATGTCTGCCCGCATCACCGGCGTGTTGATCCGGCGGTAAAGCTCCTTGAGCTCTCGACCCACGCCGAGCATGTGTCCGACCTCTCCGAGGCACTCGGCGGGGTCGACGATGGAGAGGCTGACGCCGGGCGCACCTCGCAGGGCCTGCAGTTCGGCTGTATCGGAGAGCTGGTCAGTGTGGTGGAGGATGATGTCGGGCAGTCCGCTGCGCTCGGCGGCGGACAGGACCGCGAAGACATAGGCCCACGGCAGTGTGCCGCCGATCCAGACGAAATGCAGCTGGGCTGGAATGCTCATGCTGCCGGCGTTGCCGGGCCGCGCGGGCGGAGAATTGGCGTCGTCTCGGGGGGCCCGTACATCGCCGATGTCTAGCCGCAAAGACAACGCCGGGCCAGCTTCTGGTCCTGGCGTTCGGCGGACTGCGATTTGTTTCTCTGCGCTAGACCCAGTAGAGGAGGCATTCGCAACGGGCGCGACAGAATGGAGTGGAGCTGTTTGGGTTTGGTCGCTGCCTGGCGCGGGCGTAGCTACGATCTCGGCAAGATGACGATGGGCGAGCTGCGGCGAGCCTACCTGCTCACGCCGGCAATCCAGATCTATGGGGTGCTCGCCGCGGCCTGCGCGATCGTGGTCGATTTATTCCCGGGCGGTTGGACCCGCATCGCCGCTGCGGTGATCGCGACGGTCGTCCTCTACCCGTTCGCCTGGTACGCGATCCATCGCTTCATTCTGCACGGTTCGTGGCTGTATCGCTGGAAATGGACGGCTTCGCTGTGGAAGCGGATCCATTTCGATCATCACCAGGATCCGCACCGGCTCGAAGTGCTGTTCGGCGCGCCTTCGAATACGATCCCCACGGTGGCGCTTATCACCGTGCCGCTCGGCTACGCATTGGGCGGCTTGTCTGGCTGTGTGGCCGCGTTCGGGACTGGTTTGCTGACAACCTGCGTCTACGAGTTCTGCCATTGCATTCAGCATCTGAACTACAAGCCGCGCAGCCGCATCCTGCACCACATGAAGCAGAAGCACCTTCTGCATCACTTCCATGATGAGGCAGGGAACTACGGCATCGTGAGCTTCCTGCCCGATCGGCTGTTTGCCACTTTTTATCCCGACGCCAGGAGCCGCACGCGCAGCCGGCACGTGTTCAATCTCGGTTACGACCTCGAGGCGGCCCGGCGTTTTCCCTGGGTGATGCAAAGGAGCGGCGGCCCGCCGCACGACCGGCCACCGGCAGCCCGGATCCGTCCCACGATCCCGACCCCGTGACCGCGTCGTCCGCATCTGTCGAGATTGTTCCGGTGGAGCGGCCGTCCGACCTTGGCCGCTTTATACGCCTTCCCGACCTCCTTTCCCGCGGCGACCGCGCCTACGTGCCGCCGCTGCATGACGAGCAGCGGAAGATCCTCACGCCACGGCACAATACCTATTTCGAGCATGCGGAGGCGCGATATTGGCTGGCGCGTCGAGACGGACGCGACGTCGGGCGGATCAGCGCGCAGTGGGACCGACGGCTCGGCCAAGAGGGCCATTTCGGCATGCTCGCGGCCGAGGACGATCCGGCGATCTTCGCGGCCCTGTTCGCTGCTGCCGAGGATTGGCATCGGCAACGCGGTAACACGAATCTCCTTGGGCCCTTCAATCTTTCGGCCAACGAGTCGCTGGGCGTGCTCGTCGACGGGTTCGACACGCCACCGATGCTGCTGATGGGACACGACCAGCGCTACGTCGGCACGCGGGTGGCGGAGCAGGGGTTTCGAAAAGAGAAGGACCTTGTTGCGTATCTCTACGACACGACGTCGGAGTTTCCTCCCGGACCGCGGCGCATGGTCAGCCGGCCGTTGCCGGCGGATCTCGTGATCCGGCCGCTCGACATGTCTCGCTACGTCGACGAGGTGAAGACGGTCAGCGAGCTGTTCAACGATGCGTGGTCCGAGAACTGGGGCTTTGTGCCGCTTAGCGAGGCCGAAACCGACCAAATGGCCAAGCAGATGCGGATGCTGCTGAACGAGAAGCTGATCTGGTTCGCGGAGTTTGGCGGGGCGCCGATCGCCTTCATCGTGGCCCTGCCCAATCTGAACGAGGCGATCCGCGATCTAGGCGGCCGGCTGCTGCCGTTCGGCTGGGCCAAGCTGTTGTGGCGGCTGAAGGTCGCTTCGGTGACATCGGCGCGCGTGCCGCTGATGGGGGTCAGGCGGAGCTTCAGCCGCGGCCTGCTGGGCACGCTCGTGCCCTTTTTGCTGATCGACGCGGTGCGACGAGAGGGACACAAGCTCGGCTATCGTTCGACGGAGCTTTCGTGGATCCTCGAGGATAATGGTCCGATGCGGACGCTTATCGAGGCGGTCGGCGGCGTGGCTTACAAGACCTACCGGATTTACGGCAAAGCCATCGCCTGACCGATTGAGGTATGGGGATTTAAGGGCCCGGCCCCGGGCGGGGTCCGGGAGCAACGCACCAGCTGACTACTCCGTCAAGGCGGGCTCCGCCCCGAACCGGAGGCCGAGGGACGCGGCGCTTTGGATACAGCAGTCGATCAGGGCGTCGATCTGGCCGCGGTCGTGGGATGCCGTCACGCTGACACGCATCAGGGGACGGCCATCCGGTGTCGCGGGGGGCAGAACGAGGTTGACGTAGATCCCCCGGTCCATGAGCAAGTTCCATAACGCCACCGCGGTCTCCGCGTCCGGCATTTGGATCGCGACGATCGGACTGACTTGCGGCCCGACGGTGAAGCCTGCCCGGCGCAGGCCGCCATGGAGCTGCCTCGCGTTGGACCAGAGCCGGTCGCGCAGAGACGGCGCCTCCTGCAACCGCACCAGGGCTGCCCGCGCGGATGCGACCACGGCGGGCGGCATCGAGGCCGAGAACATGTAGGACCGGCAGACGACGCGCAGTATGTCGAAATCCGGATGATCGGACACACAAAAACCGCCCACACTGCCGAGGCTCTTGGAAAAGGTGCCGACGATGAAGTCGACGTCTTCCTCGACCCCGGCAGCCTCGCTCAGCCCTCGGCCGCTTGCACCGAGCACGCCGAGCGAGTGGGCCTCGTCGACCATCAGCATCGCACCCGTCTGACGCTTCACCGAAGCGATGTCGACGAGCGGCGCGGAGTCTCCAAGCATCGAGTAGACGCCCTCGACGACGATGAGCCGGCTGCCCGGCTGACCGCTGAGCCGGCGCAGCCGGCGATAGAGA
>CAXUIA010000007.1:21378-27963 GCA_964250835.1 uncultured Acetobacteraceae bacterium
AGATCGTCGGCGTCGTTGTGACGAAACCGGATGACTTGCGCGTGACCCAGCCGGCAACCGTCGTAGATGCTGGCATGACTGTCGGCATCGATCAGGAGATAGTCGTCTTTGCCGGCCAGCGCCGACAACATGCCGACATTCGCCTGGTAGCCGGTCGTGAACATCATGCAACTGCGGCGCTGGTAGAAGGACGCGAGCTCGGCTTCCAGCGCGTTGTGGAGCGCGTGGGTGCCGTTGGCGATCCGCGAGCCGGTGGTGCCGCCGCCAAAGGTCCGGAGCGCGTCCGCCGCGGCGGCGATGCAGTCGGGATCCTGGCTGAGGCCGAGATAGTTGTTGGAGCCGAAGACCGTCGTCCTGACGCCCTCGATGATGACCTCGGTCGCCGACAGCGTGCGTTGGATCACGACTTGGAACGGATCGCGTCCGCCACCCAGCAAGGAGTGCCGCGCCTCGGCGAGGGCCGCGAACCGGTCAGCAATGGTCATGCGAGGTCCTCGATGACGTTCGACGTGGGGTGGGTGGCGCCTGCATAGGCCATCAATGGCGGATCATCAAAGGTCGGGGCTCTGCCTCGAACCCCGCAGGGGCCGTGACCCTTTGATCCCGTGCGCCGGCGTTTCAAGTTGCTGCCGCCTTCAATTCTACCAGGCAGTGCGCCAGATCGTCGACCGTCCTGATGTTGGCCAGGCGATCGAGCGGAACCGAGACGTCGAGTTCGTCCTCGATTTCCATGACGAAATCCATGACTGCGAGGCTGTCCAGACCTAGATCATCTGTGATGACGGTGGAGCCGGTAATCGGCCCCTTGACCTTCGGATTGGCGGCGAGCCGGCCGATCACCTGCTGTGTGACCGTCTCGAGGTCGACGTTCATCGCATGCACCTCAGCTCCAATCCGCTATCATCACGTCACAGCCAGCCCGCCTGCCGATACCACGCGATCGTGGTGGCGAAACCTTGCCGAAGGTCGATCTCCGGCACGAAGAGCGATTCGGGGAGCAGTTCCGAACGGCTTACGGACCATTTCCCATATAGCATTTCCCGCGCTTTTCCCGTGTCGAGGATTGCGGGACGCCCCTGAATGCGCGCCAGCACGCAACCGGCCAGCCCGACCGCCTGAACTGCGACGGCGGGAAGCCGGATGAAGCGGGGATGATTGCCGACGAGGGACGCGGCCAGTCCGATGATCTCCCGGGGTGTGTAGCCGGAAGGATTGATGTCGGCCAGCGCGTGAACCGTGCCGCCCGGCAAGTCGGGCCAGTTCGCCACTGCGGCGATCGCTGTTGCTGCGTCCGCGACATGGATCATTGCCAGTCGCGCGCCTGCGGGTCCCGGCACCGGCACCAGCGGCAGACGCGCGGCACGGAAGATTTGCAGCGTTTCCCGGTCGGAGGGACCGTAGATGATCGGTGGCCGCAGGATGGTGAGCCGCCCGGAAAACGTTTCGGAAAGTGCTGCTTCTCCCAGGCGTTTGCTCTCGGCGTAGGGCGAGACGAAAGGCGCACGAGCGGCGAGCGAAGAGATGCCGACGAGGTGCGCGTCGGGTGCGGCCCGTTGCACGGCGGCTCCCAGGTTTGCGGCGCCATCGCGGTTGACCGCCATGAACTCACGACGCGACCGGGCCTTGATGAGCCCCGCCGCGTGGATCACGACGTCCGCGCCGCGAACCAGGCGGCTGAGCGCGGGGACGTCCTGCAGATCGCCGCGGACGAGCTCGGGTACCGCGTTCAGCGCAGGACTGTGCTCGAGCGCGGGGGCGGGGTCGCTGCGGGCGAGGATGCGCAGCTGAAAGCCGTGCGCGGCAAGGGCTTCCAGCAGATGCCGGCCGAGGAAGCCGGTTGCGCCCGTGACCGCGGCCAGCCTCATCGGGGCGTCGACTGCGTCGATCTGCCACGCATGCCCGCGTCAAGCGACCGGAGCGGTCGCCGGGTCGAGAGCGCCGGACATCAGCATGTGCCTGGCCCGCGTGCGGCTGAGCTTGCCCGACGACGTCTGGGGAAGGCTGTGCGGCGGCACAAGGACAACCGAGACCTCGACCCCGTAGCGACGCCGGAACACGCCCACCGCCTCGGCCCTCAGCGCTTCGCGCTCCTCGGCCACCGTGGTGCGGCACTGGACCAAGGCCACGATGTCCTCGGCTTTGCCGGTCTCGACGGAGAACACCACCACGTCACGACTGCGTACGCTGTCGATCTCGGTCTCCGCCGCCCACTCGAGATCCTGCGGCCAGACGTTGCGGCCGTTGACGATCATCAGATCCTTTGCCCGGCCGGTCACCACGATCTCGTTATCGACGAGATAGCCGAGATCGCCGGTGTCGAGCCACCCATCCGGCTGAAGCACGAGCGCCGTCTCCTCGGCGTGACCGAAATAGCCGCTCATGACGCTTGGACCGCGGACGAAGATCGTGCCCACCCGCCGTTCGGGCATCCTCAGTCCAGTCTCGTCACGCACTTCTAGCTCATGTCCGGGCAGAACCCGGCCGCAGCGTACGAACACGCGGCCTTCGGCCGTGTCAGGCGTGGGAACCGCTTGCCGGCGGTGCTCCAGCGCGTCGCGCGCAACGGTGTCGGTGCAGATGCCGCTGTCGAGCGGAGCGAACGACAGGGCGAGCGTCGCCTCGGCCATGCCGTAGCTTGCCAGGAAGGCGTCCGGGCGGAAGCCACGGCGGGCGAAGCCGTGGCCGAACGCGTGCAGGGCCTCCGGCCGGATGATGTCCCCGCCGATCCCGGCTACGCGCCAACTGCTGAGGTCGAGACTGTCGGGCGCGCTGTCGGCCTTACGGGCGCACAGCTCGTAACCGAAGGAGGGACTGTAGGCCAGCGTGCCTCGGTTGCGGCTGAGCAGTTCGAGCCAGACTAGCGGCCGCCGACTGAACTCGCGCGTCGGCAGCAGGTCGACCGAGAGCTGGCAGGCCATGGGGGCGAGCAGGAACCCCACCAAGCCCATGTCGTGATAGAACGGCAGCCACGATGTTGCCCTGTCGTCATCGCGCACGGCCAGCCCGTGCAGTCCGATGGCGGATGCGTTGGCCATGACCGCTGCCTGCGTCACGGCAACTCCGAGCGGCAAACGAGTGCTTCCGGAGGAGAACTGAAGGTAGGAGAGCCCGGCAGGATCGGGCGGCGGCAACGGCCCCACCGCCGGCGCCAGCGCCTCCAAGTCCGCGGCCGTCCCGACCATACGCATTTCGAGACCGTCGACGGCCTGCGCCAGCCAGCCCTTCAGCAGGTCGGGCGCGAAGCAGGCGACCGCACCCGAGTTTGTGATCATCCGTCGAAGGCTCGAGATGTAAGCCTCGCTGCCGGCAAAGGCGACTGGCAGCGGCAGCGGCACCGGAACCAGACCGGCATACTGGCAGGCGAAGAACACGCGAATGAAATCGCCGTCGTTGTCGGCGATGAGGGCGACGCGGTCTCCGGGCTTCATGGCGAGCCCGCGTAGCCGGCGCGCGAGCTCGCGTGCCTGCTCACGCAGATCGCGATAGGAGAGCGACTCCGACAGGATGCCTCGCCCGGAATACACGTTGATCCCGGCTTTGCCTCGCGCCGCGTAATCAAGCGCGTCCGGAAGTGTCGAAAAATCACCGATGCGGCGCGGATGACCGGGATCAGAGGGCGTTGGTCGGGCTGAACTCGGCACGAACGAACATCATCCTTGGAAAAGTTATCCGGCCTGAGGCCGCCGGGTCGTCTCAACATTGTAACGCTTACCGGACGGCACGTATGCCAGGATCCTCGCCGGCCTGGTGCCGGGTCGTCTCTGGTTTGCTGAACGGTATCGGAGTGTCGGACGGCTCCACTTCGAGTCTGCCTCGGCCGAGGCGCTTGAGAGTTTACAACAGGCTCGCCCTCGCGCTTGTCAACCGGGACTGCCCCCGGTCCCATCGCCACGGTCCGGCACGAGCAGCTGGTGTCCGAGACGGTCGACGAAGACCGGATGCATGCCGCGCGAGACGACGGCGATGACCGGGTTGGCGAGATTGCCTCCGATCGCCTGTACGGCTGGACGGTCGAGCACGACCGCCGCGAAGCGCTCCTTCGCCAGGACAGCGGTGCCATGGCTTAGGGCGCGCTGGCCGTAGAGGAAGAAATCGAGCTGAAAACCCTTGGCTGCCCAGTAGCAGATCGCGAGCGTCTGGCAGGCGACGCGGCCGGGCGTTGATCTGACACGATCCTCCATCATGGTCCAGGCAACTTCCCGGTCTCGCCGGTGGAGCAACTCTGAGACGTCGTCGCGCAGCGAGGCGGGAAGCAGGACGAGGAAGGTCGCGGCGAGCCAGAACTGCGGCCATCTCGGGAACGGTCGGAACTTTGCAAGGCAGCCTCGCTGCAAAGCGACGCCGGTTGCCAGCGATAGCGCGATCAGGGCCTCAAAATGCGCGTTGCGGTCAACGCCCTCGCCGCTGCGCTGCAGGATGCCCAGAGGCAGGCTGATGGCGACCAGGAGAAGGAGCAGTTCGATCCGCCGATCGGACCCGCGGACGCCCAGCAGCGTGGACGTGATCACGATCAGCGGAGCCATCGCGAGGATGGGACCCGCCGACCGGAGAAGCATGCGCCACAGGGAGTAGTGCCGCTCGGATGCGAGCACGTCGCTGAACACTGCGCCGCCGTAGGCTGCGTCGAGAAGGCAGGAGACCGCCAGCAACGAAGCCGCCGACACCACGAGCCAAATTGTCAGCGCTCGCCGGTCATAGGCGGCCAGCCAGATGCTGGTGGCGAGCGGGAAGGCGAGCAGGTTCTGCTTGGTCAAGCCGCCCGCGAGCATCAGCAGGCAGGCAGCCGCGATCCTCCAGGGCTCGAGGCGCCTGCTGCTGTGGCGAGCGATCAGCACCGCGAGCGCCGACATCATGAGCGCGTGCCCGAGCCATTGCGGATCGTCCATGCCGAGATAGGACCGGAACAGGGTTGCGTTCAGTCCGAGGAAGATGGCGCCGCCCAGGAGCGGACCGCTGATCCTGCCACCACTGATGTTTCGGGCGACGATGACGATGAGGCTTGCCACGATCAGGACTGAGAAGATCGCCACGAGACGTCCGGCGAAGATCGCGTCGCCGGTCAGTTTGCCGGCCCAGCCGACAAAGAAGAACGAGAAGGGCGGATAGTTGTTGCCGGCGAGCGAGCCCGGCGGTGGATAAAGGCTGCCCGCGCCCATGGCACGCGCGGCCTGCAAGCCGTTCCAACCCTCGTTCGGATCGAGGGAGACGTGGGCGAACAGAAGACCAATCCGACCGGCAAGCAGGAGCAGCAACAGGCCTGAGCTTGCCGTGATAGCGGCGCCGCGCTGGATGGAAGAAGCCGCCATGACGTGGTTGCGGCGATGCCTCTGGCGGGCCCGGGGCGGAGGCCCCTTTATCTCTCCAGCGGCGCCGGAAGCTTGAAGATGACGTCCTCCTGTTTGACGGTGCGCTCCTCGATGGTGAGCGCGTAACGCTCGCCGAGCGCGGCCACCATTTCCTGGACGAGCGTTTCGGGGGCTGAAGCGCCCGCGGTGATGCCGAGCGTGCGGACGCCGGCGAGCGCGTGCCAGTCGAGGTCGCTGAGGCGTGGCACGAGAATGGCGCGTGCCGCGCCGGAGCGTTCGGCCACTTCGCGCAGCCGCTGGCTGTTGGACGAGTTGGGGCTGCCGATGACGATGACGAGGTCGGTGTCCGGGGCGATCGCCTTGACCGCTTCCTGGCGGTTGGTTGTCGCGTAGCAGATGTCCTCGCGCTTGGGCCCCTCGATGGTCGGGAAACGTTGACGAAGGATGGATACGATCTCCGCCGTGTCGTCGACGGAGAGCGTGGTCTGGGTGATAAAGGCGAGCCGGGACGGATCGAGTGGCGCCACGTTGCGCGCCTCCTCCGCGGATTGCACGAGGGTCATCGCACCGGTGGGAAGCTGGCCCATGGTGCCGACGACCTCGGGATGGCCGGCGTGGCCGATCATGAGGATGTGGAGCTGGTCCGGGCCGCCGTCGGCGTAGTGGCGCTCCGCTTCGCGGTGAACCTTGGAGACGAGGGGACAGGTGGCGTCGAGATAGAGGAGACGGCGGCGCTCGGCTTCGGCGGGAACGGATTTGGGAACCCCGTGGGCGGAGAACACGACGGGGGCGTCGCCGGGGACCTCGTCGAGCTCTTCAACGAAGATGGCGCCCTGTTGCTCGAGCTGCTCGACGACGGTCCGGTTGTGGACGATTTCGTGACGCACGTAGACCGGGGCGCCGAAGCGGCGGATCGCCTCCTCGACGACACGTATGGCGCGGTCGACGCCGGCACAGAAGCCGCGCGGGCCGGCGAGCAGCACGCGCAGGGATTGGCGCGGGTCGCGGTGATCCGGTTGGTGGGTGTCGCGGGCTCGGAGGAACTGGTCGGGCACGGGCTGGTCGGGCATCGGAGCTCACCGTCGAGGCTGTGGGCGGGTGGCCCCGCGTGTTGTGCATATAGGGCGCGTGCGGGGCCGGGCGCAAAGAGGGAGCGGTTTGGTCGGGTCGAAGCGCGTCTGAGAGAGTGTCTGCGCTCCTGAAGTGACGGACGGCGTTGGTCATGGCGCTTGCAGGCGGCCGCTTGGGTGGGGCAGTGTGGCGTTGCTCGAACCACTGG
>CAXUIA010000008.1:0-9962 GCA_964250835.1 uncultured Acetobacteraceae bacterium
AAGTGAGCCAGCAGCCGCAGATGCGCCTGCAGGAAAGGCAGGCAAACCGCGATCTCGTTTGGCGTCGGCTGCCTGTCGCCCGGCGGCCGCCATGGCACCAACCAGCCGCCCCGAACGGCATCCCGCGTCTTGCCGATCGAAGCCAGCATCAGATCGAAAAACCCGCCCACACGCCCGCTGAGCGGTATCCCGCTCGCATCATCCTCCGTACTTGGCGCTTCCACGACGATCACGAGCCGCGCGTCGACGGGCCCGCTCGCGAACACCAACTGGCTCGCGGTGTCACGCAGTGCGCAGCCGTCGAACACGTCGAGCTTCTCACGCAGCGCGTCGAGGTCGTCGCAACCGGACGCGACCGACGACGCGCGCGCCACCACGCCCTGCGCCACAGGCACCGCCTCGGCTGGCCGTGTTGCCTTGAGCGCGGCCAAGCGATCAATCGGCGCTTCGCCGATCGCCTCGTCCGCACCCCATTCAAGCTGCACTTCCAGCAGCAGCCATTCGTCGCGCATGCCTTATCCTGCCGTCACGCGAGCAAGGTGGCGCATCGTAGGCCCCACTGGTAGCCTCCGCTCATGCCCATCGCCCGTAAGCTTTGCTCGTCGGCGCTTGCGCTCTCCGTCGCATTCACGACGGCTGCAGCGCAATCCTCCAGCCCACGGTCGGCGGGCACGCCTGCGCTGGGTGATTACCTGCGCGCTGTTGTCGCCCTCCAGGCCAACGACTTTTCCTTCGCCGCCGAGCACATGCTGCGTGCACTCGCGGCCGATCCATCCAACGAAAGCCTGCGCCGTCGCAGTTTCGTCGCAGCCGCACTTGCCGGCCGGCCCGAAGCGGCCCGCGTGGCGTCAGGCCTCCCCGCCGACCCGACCGCCACCATGCTGACCGGCAACGACGCTGCAATCGCCGGCCGTTGGGATGACGCCGGTCGCACGTTCGGCGGACTGCCCCATGACGGCGGCCTCTCGGACGTGCTCCGCCCGGTGCTCATCGCCTGGTCGCAACTCGGCGCGAACCACAGCGACGCCGCGCTGCAGACCTTGTCGCCGCTGGTGAACGGACAGCGCTTCCCGGGCTTCTACGCCCTGAACGCGGCACTCATCGCCGACCTCGCGGGCCGAACAGAAGAGGCAGGAGCGGACTACCATCTGGCGCAAGTCGGCTCGCCGGGCCTGAACCTGTCGCTCGTCCGCATCCTGGGCAGCTTCGCCGCGCGGCACAATCATTCCGCCGACGCTTTGGCTCTCGTTCATGCGCTGGTGACCGCTGCCCCCGCGCTCGCCATCGCCGAACCCGGCCTCGACGCCTCACTGACACAGCCGACCGTCCCCAACGCCCGCGACGGCTTGGCTAATGCCTATCGGAATGTCGCCTCCATCATGTCGGCGGCCGTCCCGTCGGACAATGGCAACGCGCCCGAGCGCGGGAACACCGGCGCCTTGCTGATGCTCCGCTTCAGCGAAACGCTAGACCCTGTGTCGAGTGAAACCCGCCTGATGATCGCCGACGCCGACGAGGCGCTGCACAACCAGGCGGCCTCGCTCGCCGTGCTTGCCGAAGTGCCATCACGCGATCCCCTCTTTCCGCTCGTCGAGCTCCGCCAGGCCGAGCTGCAGCGCGCGCTCGGTCATGACGATGCGGCACGCGACATCTTCTCCCGTCTGACCACCGCCTACCCGCATCAACCGCTTCCTGCCCGGGAACTCGGCGAAACGCTGAGCGACGAACACCGCTACCTCGAAGCCGATGCCGCCTTCGACCGCGCCGTTTCCGACGTCCCGCAACCGACGGGTGACGACTGGGAACTGTTCTTCGACCGCGCCGTGGCGCTCGACCGCACGCACCAGTGGAACCGTGCCGAAGCCGATCTCAAGCGGGCCCTGTCGCTCTCTCCCGAGCAGCCCTTCGTCCTGAACTACCTTGGCTACTCCTATGCCGAGCAGGGCCGAAACCTCGACCCGGCGCGCCGGATGCTCGAGCGCGCGCTCGATCAAAAGCCACGTGACGGAGCATTCCTCGACAGTCTCGGCTGGATCATTCTCAAACAGGGCCGCGTCGAGCAGGCGATCGACACGCTGCAGCAGGCCGCCGAACTCACCCCGGAAGATCCCACGGTCAATTATCATCTGGGCGTCGCCTACTGGGCCGCCGGACGGCGCGTGGAAGCAGAGGACGAGTGGCGCCGCGCCCTGATCCTCAACCCGGATCCGAGTGACCTCCCCAAGATCGAAGCGCGCCTGCACGAAGCAGCTCTTGGTCCAGCGCCGGCCACGCCGTAACGGATCATGCCTGAACGGGAGCCGGCGCGCGCCAAGATCAACCTGCACCTGCACGTCACCGGCCGCCGCGGCGACGGATACCACACGCTCGACAGCCTTGTGGTCTTTGCGGCGGCCGCCGACATCGTGTCCGCCGAGCCAGACGATCGCTTCAGCCTTGTCATCGAAGGACCATTCGCCGCCGAGCTCCGCGATCTCAACCCGGACGACAACCTCGTTCTCCGAGCAGCTCGCGCCCTCGCGCGCCTCCTCGACGCTCGCGGCGCCGCGATCCGTCTGGAGAAGAACCTGCCCGTCGCGTCCGGGATCGGCGGCGGTTCAACCGATGCCGCCGCAACACTCCGTCTCCTGCATCGCATGTGGCGCTCGCCCGATCCCATCCCTCACGAACTCGCCCTCGCCCTGGGCGCGGACGTCCCGGTCTGCCTGGCGAACAGGTCCGTCCTGATGAGCGGTGCCGGCGAGACACTGCGTCCGGCGCCTCGGCTGCCGCCGCTCGACCTCGTGCTCGTCAACCCGCTGATCCCGGCCGCCACCGCGTCGGTGTTCCGCGCCCGTCGCGGCGATTTCAGCGCCGCCGCATCCCTGCCGGCCTCCTGGACCACCGCCGGCGACGCCGCGCGTGACCTCGCAGCGTTGCGCAACGATCTTCAACCGCCCGCCATCGAGATCGTCCCGGTGATCAGCGACATCGTGGCCCTGCTCGCCGAACAGCCCGGCTGCCTGCTCGCCCGGATGAGCGGTTCCGGTGCGACGTGTTTCGGATTGTTCGAACCCGGCGATCTTGCCACGCGTGCTGCCGACGCGCTTGCAGGGCGCGGCTGGTGGCTTTGGCATGGCCCGGTGCTGAACGGCCACAGATGATAGGACTCGGCGCGACCACCAAACGCGGCTAGCGTCGTATACCGCGATGCAACATGGAGCAATCGATGCCGGAGGCTGGAACGCCGGAGGCTCGGATGAGGGTCTCGCTCTCGGACGATCAGCAGGTCGCCAGTCTGGAGCTCCTTCCTGCGAGCGGACTGGAGGGTGAAATCAAGCTCAACCTCGAACAGCTCGGCACGCTCATCGCCAGACTAGGTCAGGCCCGGGCGACGATGGTGTCCAAAATGGGTCCGCCGCCGATCGAAGGTCTGCCGCTCAACCCCGTCTTCGGCACGCGCTGGGCGGTTCAGCCCGAGGCTCTCACCGAAGGTTCGGTGATCGCGTTTCAACACCCAGCTTTCGGCCCGGTCGCCTTCGTCCTGCCGCCCGCCGAAGTCGAAAAGGTCGTGCGGACGCTGACCTCACATCTCGGCATGGTCCACAGCGGCAAGGACCCGGTCAAGCCGAACTAAAGGAACTTGATCGCCAGCACGCCAGCCACCGCCGCGACCGCCACCACCGACGTCGCAAGCGTCAGCCGCCGCTCGACGAACACTCGAACCGCCTCGCCGAACCGTCTGAGCAGTGCCGCAATCAGAAAAAAGCGCACCCCGCGTGTCAGCAGGCTCGCCGCCACGAACAGCGGCAGGCTGAAATGCGCAGCACCGGCCGCAATACTGACGATCTTATACGGGATGGGGGTCAGGCCTTTCACCAGGATAACCCAGAGCCCGTAGTCGCGAAATTTCTGCGCAAATCGCAGCAGCGCGTCCTGGGCGTGGTAGCCACGCGCAATCGGCAGCGCGACACGGTCGAACAGCTCGGCGCCGATCAACCAGCCCAGCGCCCCGCCGGCCGCCGAGCACAGCGTGCAGATCAAGCCGAGCCGCCATGCACGCTTGGGTGCCGCGATCACCATCGGGATCAGCAGCAGGTCCGGGGGCAGGGGAAAGAAGCTCGCCTCGGCGAACGCCACCCCGCCTAGCCAGAAAACCGCGTTTGGCCCGGCTGCGAGGGCGATCAGTCGATCATAGAGACTGCGAAGCATTCATCACCGGCGAGTTGGGGCTCTGCCACAAACTCCGCCGGGGCCGGCGGCCCCACCCGCGCTGCGTCTGGCGAGGTCCGGGGCAGAGCCCCGTCTCTATACGGGCAGCACCACCCTGACACAAAGTCCGCCCGCGGCACGATTGGACAGCGTGATCTCCCCGCCATGCGCACGCACGATGTTGCGCGCGATCGGCAGACCCAGCCCGGTGCCGCCCGTCTCGCGCGACCGGCTCCCCTCGATCCGCTGAAACGGCTCGAAGACCCGTTCGAACCAGTCGGCCGGAATGCCCGGACCATCATCCTCGACCAGCACCGTCACCTCGCCGCCAATCGGCGCCGCGAGGGTCACAGTGACGCTCTCCGCATAGACCAGCGCGTTCCCGACCAGGTTGGCGAAGCTCCGCTTGAGCGACATCGGCCGCCCCCGGATCGTCACCTGCTCCTCCTTGGCCACGAACGCGATCCGCTCGGACGCATCCGGGCGTGCGTCCGACGCATCATCGACCACGGTACGCAGCAGCGCGCCGAGATCGAGCGGCACCTCCGGTTCCGTCCGCCCCGTGTCCCGACCGAACGCAAGCGTCGCCGACACCATCGCGCCGAGCTCGTCGATGTCCGCCATGAACCGCTGGCGCAGCTCGTCGTCGTCGATGAACTCGCAGCGGAGCTTCAGCCGCGTGATCGGCGTGCGCAGATCATGACCGATCGCCGTCAGCAGGAACGTCCGATCTGACACGAAGCGCCTGATCCGTTCGGCCATCGTGTTGAAGGCCGCCGCCGCCTGCGCCACTTCGGTGGGACCATTCTGAGGCAGTGGTGGTGCGTTCACGTCCCGCCCGAGCGCGTCCGCCGCCTCCGCCAGCACCCGTACCGGCGCTGTCAGTTGCCGGACGGCCCACACCGTCAGCAACCCGGCCGTCAGCGTCATGCACAGCCAGGTGATCGGGAATGTCGGATCCTCGAACAGCACACCGCGTGTGCCCGGCACCGTCGCGTTCAACCACGCCGTTCCGTCCGGCAGCTCCAGCGCAAACGCAAACCGGCTCTCATCCGGCGCCCGTCCGAACTCGACGGCAAGCGGGCGCAACTCCTCCGGGAACGGTCCCGTTCCCAGCGCCCCGTGCATCAGGCGGCGGAACTGCGGCGGCGCCGGCGGCAAGTCGCCGAGGTCTGGTCCGGGATCGAGACTGAAACGACTTGCATGCAGCGATCCGTGCAGATGTCTGACGTCCGCCTCACGCCGCTCAGGTGGAGTTTCGGCCACGCTGCGAAATGCGTTCATGACCCGGACGGCCATGAGCCGTTCGTCCATCAGGCGGCGCCCCGCCGCCTCATCGGTGGTGTGAATGGCAAGACCCACCGCCTGCACCACGGCAAAGCCAGTCAGCAGGACGAGCGCCGTCCGTGTCGCCAGGCTGCGCGGCAACAGGCGCAATGCCATGCCCCGTTCAGGCGGTCCGTTCGACGTCGGACGCGAGCACGTAGCCGCCGCCGCGCACCGTTTTGATCACCTGAGCGTGACGTCCGCCATCCTCGAGCTTCCGGCGCAGCCGGCTGATCGCCACATCGATGGCGCGATCGAACGGCCCCGCTTGCCGTCCACGCAGCAGATCGAGCAGCATGTCGCGGGTCAGCACCCGGTTCGCCCGTTCAAGCAGCGCAATGAGTAGGTCGTACTCTCCCCCCGTCAGCGCCACTTCCACGCCCTCTGGATTGAGCAGCCGACGGCGCGCCGGCTCGACTGTCCACCCGCTGAAGCAGAGCTTGCGCGTGTCGATCTCGGCCTTCTCCTCGCGGCCGCTCGCTCGACGCAGCACCGCCTTGATCCGCGCCAGCAGCTCGCGCGGATTAAACGGCTTCGTGAGATAATCGTCCGCCCCCAGCTCGAGCCCGATGATCCGGTCCGTCTCGTCACCCATCGCGGTCAGCATCACGATGGGCACATCGGCTTGCGAGCGCAGCCACCGCGCGATCTCCAGTCCGCCCTCGCCGGGAAGCATCAGGTCGAGCACGACGAGCGCGTAATGACCCTGGGTCCAGACCCGACGCGTTTCCCGCCCATCACGGGCCGTGCTGACGCGCAGCCCATTGCGTTCCAGGAACTTGGCCAGCAGGTCGCGGATCTCGCGGTCGTCGTCGACGATCAGAATGTGCGGCGACTGTTCCATATCCCACATATCTAGGAGAGCCGGACAGCCGCGTCAGGATCCGTTGCACTCCGTTTCGATCAGCCGTCACCCTCGGTCAATCGGCGTAGATCATCTTGCGCGTCATTCCGCCATCGATCACGAACTCGGACCCGGTCACGAACGAGCACTCCGGACCCACCAGCCATGCGGCCAGCGCCGCGACATCTTCCGGCCGTCCCACCCGGCCAACGGGATGCTGCGCGTGGTCGATCGGGCGCAGCGTCTCGCCGCTGACATCGATCCAGCCGGGGCTGATCACGTTGACACGAACATCAGGGCCAAGGCTCACGGCGAGCGCGTGGCTCAACGACACCAAGCCGCCCTTGGATGCCGCATAGCTCTCCGTATCGGGTTCCGACATGCGCGCACGCGTGGACGCGACCGTGACGATCGAGCCGCCTGACGCGCGCAACAGGTCCTCTGCTGCGCGCGCAAGCAGGAAGGTGCTGGTGAGATTGACGTCGAGCACCCGCCGGAAATCCTTGGCGGTCAGATCCGCGAGCGGGCGCCGGATCATGATCCCCGCATTGCACACCAGCGCGTCCAGCCGATGGAAGTGCACGCGCGTGACCTCCACCGCCTTCTCGACGGCCGCCTCCTCCGACACGTCGGCCACCATCGGATGCGCACCTGCTCCGATGAGCCGGCAGGTTTCGTCGAGCCTCACCTCGTTGCTGTCGACACACAGGACCTGCCATCCGTCCTCGACCAGCCGCTCCGCAATGGCGGCTCCGATGCCCGAGCCCGCGCCCGTCACCATAGCCACGCGCTGCGGCGTGGTGTGGTTGACCTCCGCAGGTGCTTCCGCCTGTCCTGCCGTCTCGCTCATGATTTGACCTCCTATCGACGCATCCGGCACGACTTGTCGGCCGTCCGCAGGGTCGCCAGACTTGTTCCATCCTTGTCCCGGTGTACGATGCCGTCTCGACGATCCCTACGCGACAAGCCCCTCATGTTTGCGGCGCTCATCGTCCTGACTGGAGCAGGACCACGCCTGCCACGCCCGCCCGAGCTCGCTCTCCCACCACCGCCTCTCGCAGCTCCACAGCCGGAGAACGGGTCACCGTCCGCCGCGACCGCACCAGCGCCGCTTGAGGCGGTGATGTTGGACGCGCAAGCCGTTCATCCGACCGCTCCGATTCAAACCGACCGCCTTCAACTAAACGGCCTGATGGACCGTGATGTGGTCGGTCCCGACAAGTTCGATATTGGTCACGTGATCGACGTCCTTGTCGACCCGGATGGTCAGCCAAGAGCGGTCTTGGTCGAGACCGGAGGCTTCCTCGGTATCGGCAACCGGAAAATAGCGATCGCCTGGACGGGCATCTCATTTCCGGAAAGAAAGCCCAACGGCCCTATCGAGACAAACATGACGATCGCCCAGGTCCGCTCGGCGCCAGCCTACAACGGAGGCGGGCCGGTCATGGTTGCCGTGGGCGCCGCTCTGCCGCCGGAGCCCGCGCCGCCGACGCCGGCTGCACCTCCTCCGCCGCTCGTTTCCGCATCCGACGGCAGGCGAGAGCCGGTCCCCGTCGCTCCGTCTCCACCTCCGCTGCCGACGCAGAAACTGACGGCGCGGACCCGCGGAACGCGTGACGTTTCTCCGCCAGGGTGGCAGCGAGCGCGGTCTCGACTGGCTCAACTTCTTTGTGGCCAACCTCCAGACCGCCTTTGGCCCCTTTGTCGCCACCTTTCTCACCACCCAGCACTGGACCGAAGGCCAGATCGGAGTGGCGCTCAGCATCGGCACCGCGACTGCAATGATAAGCCAGGTGCCCGCAGGTGCGCTCGTCGACTCGATAAGCAACAAGCGGATCGCCGCCGCCGCCTCGATCGGTGCCATCATTGTGTCGTGCCTGATGCTGGCGCTCCTGCCCGAACGGCTGCCGGTCGCTGTCGCCGAGGTGCTGCACGGGTTCGCGAGCTGCATGCTCAACCCCGCCATCGCCGCGCTGACGCTCACTGTCGCCGGTGGTACCGTCGGTGCGCTCGGGGTCCGTTTCGGGCGCAACTGGCGCTGGGCCTCCATCGGCAACGGCATCGCCGCGAGCCTGATGGCCGGGACCGGCTACCTGGTCTCAGATCGCTCGGTTTTCCTGCTGGCGTCCGTCCTCGCCGCTCCCGGCCTGCTCGCGCTCACCTGGATTGTGCCGCCCGGTCGCGGAACGCCCGACCTGCCCGACCCGAACCAGCGCGTCACCCCGCACGGCCCCGTGAGCAAACTCCTTGCGGAGCCCAATCTCTTCGGCTTCATGGCCTGCAGCGCATTTTTCTATCTCGCCAACGCCGCGATGTTGCCGCTTGCCGCCTCCGAGGTCACGCGTGTCGCCGGCGCAAGCGGCGAGCTGGTGGTTGGCGCCTGCGTCGTCGTGCCGCAGATCATCAACGCCCTGATCTCGCCGACCCTCGGCCGCTCCGCAGAACGGCTTGGCCGCCGACGCGTGCTCCTGATCGGCTTCGTCGCCCTGCCAGTTCGCGGATTGCTGCTCGCCGCCACGTCCAACCCTTACCTGATTATCGCCGTGCAAGCGCTCGACGGGATCAGCAGCGCCGTCTTCGGCGTCATGCTGCCGCTGATCGCCGCCGACATCTCACGCTCGACCGGCCGATTTAACCTCTGCATGGGCCTGCTTGGCCTGGGGATTGGTATCGGGGCCACCCTCAGCACAACAGTTGGCGGCTATACGGCCGAGGTGTCAGAACATATCGCTTTCCTGACCCTCGCGGGCGCCGGCCTTGTCGCCGTGCTGCTCGTGTGGCTTCTGATCAGCGAGCCGCGCCCCTAATGACCAGCAGGATTGGGGCGGTGCCGCAAACCCCGCTGGTGCGCCGTGCGCTAGCACGCTTGCCGGCGTGACGCCCCCAGACCCGCGTGTTCGGAGAAAATCATTGGTCGAGAATGTTTCATCTGCCGAAGCCTGGCGAGCTCTTGAAGGCAGCACCGACGCGCAGCTCGTCGACGTCCGCACCACCGCGGAATGGTCCTATGTCGGCATTCCTGACCTTGAACCACTCGGCAAACGAGCCACGCTGATCCCGTGGCAGGAATTCCCTTCCGGTGAAATCAATCCGGACTTTCGCGCCGAGCTTTCACGCGCCAAGCTCGATCGGGCGCAGCCACTATATTTTATATGTCGCAGCGGCGCGCGCAGCTTGGCGGCCGCGCGCGAAGCCGCGGCCGCCGGATGGGCACACCGCGTGAACGTGGCGGACGGCTTCGAGGGACCTCCCGACCGGCAGGGCCATCGCGGTCTCGTCGCCGGCTGGAAAGCCGCCGGCTTGCCCTGGCGTCAGAGCTGACCCTCAATCGTCAGGGTCGCGCTCCGCGTCGTAGACAACCTCAAGAATGGTCAGCCACGGATAACGCTGATCGATGAGTTGACCAGCGCCGTCGACCAGCCTTCCGTCGCTCGCGACCGGCACGTGGGTCAGCGTCACCGCATCATCGACGTTGCCGCCGATCACCTCGATCTGCGATGGCTCGCGTCCGACGACAATCGCGCAGTGAGCCGGAAAGCCGTAGGCGGTCGGCAGCATCTCGTAACGTATGCGACCGCCGGATCCACGTCCGGCACAAAGC
>CAXUIA010000008.1:9972-26976 GCA_964250835.1 uncultured Acetobacteraceae bacterium
CAAAGCAGGTCGCCGAGCTGCGGTACATAGGCTGCCACTGATTGCGCGCGCAGGATCGGCGTTGCGCCCGATGCCGCAGCATTGATGTAGGTCGAGTGGTTCGGCGAGTAAGGAAAGCGCGCACCGGCGCCGGCAATACGCATTATGTAGGAGATGAAGGCCGCAGACCACGCGTAGTGACTGTCGTCGGCATAGTCGAACACTTGCCCGTCGACGTCGTGCTTGCCAGTCCAGGAGACCTCGCGTTCCTCCGGATCCTGTCCAATCCACCAATATTCGCCGACCCGCTCCCAAAGTCCCGGAGCGCGTTCAGGCTTAAGCCACGGCCCGCTCGGGATCGGCCGCGTATCCGGTGCATCATCATCGACCGGCATGCCGAACAGACGCCATTCGCGAAGCGCGATCGCCACCGCGTCATCGCGAGCGAAAGGCTCGAAGCCGCGCTGCGCGAAATCCGGCACGTGATCGTCAATCGACACCGGCCCGGGACCAGCACGCGTTTGCGCGACAGGGGTCGGTACAGGCGTCGCGCTCGGATGGGTTTGCTGGGCGCAACCAAGGAGTGCGAACGGCGCGAGTGAGATCAACAGAAGACGTCGCATGATCACCAGGTGTGAAAGCGCGCATCTTCTAGGATGAAGCGGTCTCAAGCGGAAACAGTGATGCAAGTCCTTCGGCGGACGCATCGCAGAGGCCGCGCTCGGTGATCAAACCACTCACCAATCGTGCCGGCGTCACGTCAAAGGCCGGGTTGGCGGCCGGACTGTCACTGGGCGTCACGCGCACAGTGGCAATCGTTCCGTCAAGGCCGCGGCCGGTCACCGTCGTGACCTCCGTCTGCGCGCGTTCCTCGATCGGTATCTCGCGCAATCCGTCCGATATGCGCCAGTCGATCGTGGATGAAGGCAGTGCCACCCAAAATGGAACCGCGTTGTCGTGCGCGGCCAGAGCCTTGAGATAGGTCCCAATTTTGTTGGCGACATCGCCGTTGCGTGTCACCCGGTCGGTGCCGACCAACACGACGTCCACCTCGCCGCGCTGCATCAGATGTCCGCCTGCATTGTCCGACACCACCGTGTGGCGGACGCCGTGACGTCCAAGCTCCCAGGCGGTCAGCGCTGCACCTTGATTGCGCGGCCGTGTCTCGTCGACCCAGACATGAACGTCCAGACCGCGCTCGTGCGCCTTGTAGACGGGAGCAAGTGCCGTTCCCCAGTCGACGGCCGCGAGCCATCCAGCGTTGCAATGGGTGAGCACGTTGACCGAACCGCGACCGCGCGAAGCTGCCTCAAGCAGCGAAACGCCGTGCTCGCCGATCGCGGCGTTCTGCGCCACGTCCTCGTCGCAAATCATCGCCGCTTCTTGATACGCCGCCGCCACACGCTCGTCTTGGCGTGTGTTCCGCAAGCGCGTCAGCATCCGCTCGATCGCCCAACGCAAGTTGACCGCCGTCGGACGGGTCGCATTCAACATCGACGCGACGCGTTCAAGGTTGTCCGTTTGCGCATCCTCGCGCAGTCCGAGCGCTACGCCGTAGGCGGCCAGTGCGCCGATCAGTGGTGCGCCACGAACCTGCATGCTGCTGATCGCGTGGCCGACATCGGCCGCGCTGGTGAGGCGCAGGATCTCCAAGGACCACGGCAGCCGGGTTTGGTCGAAGATGCGCACCGACCAACCGTCGGCTCCATCCACCCAGAGGCTCCGGTAAGGAGTGCCATCGATTTTCATACCCGCCTGCGTCCTTTCATCGTGCTCTCACGTCAACGCTGCTGAAGTACGCACACCAGCGTAAACAATCGCCGCGCGGTCTCGTGATCGACGCTGATCTTACCGGCAAGCCGCTCTGCCATTTGCGCCGCCCCCTCATCGTGAAGACCGCGGCGACCCATATCAATCGCTTCGAGACGCTGCTCGCGGCCCTCCGCCACAGCAAGGCCATGGCTTTCGACCACAAGCATGTAGTCCTTGATCAACCTGCGAAATGGACCGAGTGCCAACGCGATCACGCGAAGCGGCGCATCGTCCTTGTCGCGTATGTCGAAAACAAGTCGGCCGTTCTGTGTTGACAGATGCAGGATGAAGGGACCTTCCAAACCGGACGGTTCGAAGCAGCCCTCGGCGAGATCGGCAATCGCCTGCTCAACGTCACGTGCGAGCAGCGATGGCAGCCGGTCAAGGCTTCCAGCTTCGAGGACAATGCGCGACAGCGGATGTCCGCCACGTGACGCGGGCAGCGTCACCTAGGCTCCTGATCCTCGCGCCGGACGTCGAGCTTAAGCAAAAGCGCCACCGTTGATCCCTTCACCGGCCGCAGCAGAGCTAGGCATAGCAGCACCGCGACCGGAAGAACGATCATGAGCGTCGCACCTGTCTGCAGGCTCGTCGTGCGTCCAAGCAGCACAACAAGGCCGATCAGCGCATGCAGCGCTATGAACATGGTGACCCAGGGCGGTGCATCATCGGCCGGCACGATCGAGAGTGGCGTCTGACACAGGCTGCAATGATCCACGACGGTCAAGTAGCCGACAAACATTGGCCTCTGGCCGCACACCGGACAGCGACCGCGCAAGCCGCGACCCAACGACGTCAACCAGCCATTTCGCTCGATGCCGCCGGCCGCGTCGGCGAGACGATTAGCCACCGGGTCGCCTCGGTCCGGTGTCCAGACCTGCCGATCGATCGACGTCATGATGTCGCGGTACTCCCCGTTCTTATGTCAGGCACCTGCACCGTTGGATCAAGTCTCTGCAATCAGACCTTGCGTACGAGCACGCGTGCATGCAGGTGCCGCTTCCGCACACCGTTTGTTTTGACGAGGAGATCCGGATGCTGATTGCGCGAACTTTTGCGGACCTGGTCGATGCGCGCGCAAGTCTTGAACCTCACAGCGTGTCACTGGTCCCCACGATGGGCGCGCTGCACGAAGGACATCTCGCGCTCGTCCACGCCGGGCGCGCGCATTCGGACAAAGTGGTGGCGTCCATCTTCGTCAATCCGCTGCAGTTCGAGCTCGCGGCGGCGCTGGACAGTTATCCCGTGAACCACGAACGTGATCTTGAAATGCTGCGCCAATCCGGGTGCGCGCTCGTCTGGCTTCCAACGCCGGACGTCATGTACCCGTTCGGCCATGCGACAACGATCGACGTCAAAGGTCCGGCGGAGCCGCTCGAAGGAGTGCGGCGTCCGGGTCATTTTCGAGGTGTTGCGACTGTTGTCGCCAAATTGTTGATCCAAACCCGACCGGACATCGTCTGGCTGGGGGAGAAGGACTGGCAGCAGATGCAGGTCGTGCGCCGCATGGTGGCCGATCTCTTTCTCCCTGTCGCCATACGATCGGTGCAGACCGTCCGAGCTTCCGACGGCCTGGCGCTGTCGTCTCGCAACCGGTTGCTCTCTCCCGAGCAGCGGCGCATCGCACCCTTGCTGCACGAGACGCTGATCTCGATCACGCGTTCCATGTTGAGTGGAGTTGATGTGCCGTCCGCGTTGGCAAACGGCCGGGCTTCGCTCACGCAGGCTGGGTTCGACGTCGAGTATCTTCTTCTCGCGGATGCAGAAACCTTGTCCGCAGTCGGACATGTCTCGCCAGGATGCCGCCTGGTAACGGCCGCACGTCTCAGCGGAGTTCGGTTGATCGACAATGTTTCCGTGCCTGCGGAACGGTAACATCCTTGCGGCATCGAACGGCTTTCGTAAGAAACACCGCGTAACGAGTGCTTTTCATTGACAGAAGCTCGCTCCATGCGAGATTGCAAGTAACGGCAGCCAGTCCGATTCGCTCCGGACCACGGTCGGTGAGTGGTAAGTCGGATGACGCTGGTGACGGCGCCTCGATGGCGGATTGGTGTGGAGGGCAGTTCTTCCGGCACCTTTGACAGGCAGAAGGTAAAGCGCATGAGCAGCGACGACACAAACAGAACGCCGGAACGCACACGAGCGATGGCAATACGTGCAGGAGGTCGGCGTACGACGACCAGGTCCGGCGGGCGTACAGGCGCGCGCACGACGCGCGCCACATCGACCGCTGCCGTAAAAGGAACCAAGACGAGTTCTCGCCCAACCGCTAAGGCGCCGTCACGCGCCAAGCCCGCAACACGTGCCGGCGGGTCAACGGTCAAGCGCGCAGCAACGAAAACTGCAAGGTCGTCCGCCAAATCGGTCGCGACGACGACCAGCCGTTCCACGGCAAAGAAGAGTGCAAAGGTGGCAGCACCGGTCAAGGCGGTTCGTGGCAGAGCCTCTCCTGCCGGCGCGCGTTCATCGTCCCGTGCGGCGCCCGGCAGGGGGCGAGCTGTCGCGAAAGTCACGCGAGGCGCCACCGCATCACAAGCTACGCGGTCCACATCTGCGCGCTCAACATCTTCGCGTCCAGCCTCTGCACAGCCGACTTCCGCACGCCCGACTTCCGCACGCCCGATCGCAGGGCGTTCGCCCTCCAAGCGCGCGGGTGCCAGTGCGACGAAGGCTCGTACGCGGACGATCCAAGCGTCCGCTCCAAAGAGGGCGGTGCGTTCAGCGGCAGCTCCAAAAAAGACAACCTCCGCGACCGCTTCTCGCACGACAGCAGTTCGAGGTTCTGCCGCCTCCAAGCCAAAATCTTCTGTCCGTGGAGTGTCGCGCGCGTCGCCCCAGCCGACCAGGCCCGTAAGCTCACGGCCAGTCGGTCGGCCTCGTAAGGTCGTCGAGCATCTCGAGAACACGCAAGCCGCCGAGCCTGTAAAGCGTCGTCGTAGCCGGCAGGGCTCGCTTGACACGGTCGCGGAACCAGAAAGCTCGTCAGCGGAGCAGCCAACTGTTTCCATGCAGACGAGCGATCAAGATTGATCGGACTCTCACTCGACGTCGGGCTGGACAGAAGCGTCCTCACGCTCGCGCGATCATGGCGCGAGGTTGCACTGCTCCACCCGCAGCGACGCCGTTTCTGCCATAGCTCGTAACTGCTGGTTTGCCGGAGGCGGCGACGATTGCCATGAGCCGTCGTTGCACCCGCATCGCTCGCTCGAGCAGTATCTTGTTGTCGTCGGCAACGCGAGACAGACGGCCAGCTGTTCCCTCGGTCATGTCTGGGCGTCGGGACGGGTCGAGATGGTAATCACGCAGCAAGTTGACGATGCGGTTCTTTTCACACGTGAGCGCCGCAACAGCCTCGACGTCCATTCTTGAAAGGGCGGCGTTCTCCGCTTCAAGCAGTGACTCTAGTTGAGCGATGCAAGCATCGAAGGTCGTCATGGGTGACTCTCTTGCAACTGTGTCATCTTCTCGTCGATTGCTTTGAAAAGACCGAGCCCGCCGCGCACCTCCATCAGCTTCGCCATCTCTGTGACGAGCATCGGTTGCAAGGTCTTTTCCGCCTCGCCGCCGCCGAACAGAGGATCGCTGTCCAGCGTCGCGAACATCGGCTGCAGCATCTGGTCGAGAGTCATCGCCTCGAAGTCCTTTGCCGCATGCGTGGTCTTGGCTTGATCTTGCGGTGTAGGCAGCCTGCGGACGGAGCTATGCCCCGTTGATAAAGCCAGCGCGCTCTGCATCGTCGCGAAGCTGGTCATCGCACCACCAGATCTGCCTGCAGGGCTCCAGCGGCTTTGATCGACTGCAGAATACTGATCATGTCTCGAGGGCCGACACCGAGTGCGTTCAGGCTTGACACAAGGTCGCGAAGTGTTGGGCTTGCCGCTAGAACGCCCAACTTGTTACCCGCGCCGGTGTCGACCTGAACGTTGGTGCGTGGAACAACGGCCGTTCGGCCATTCGAGAATGGACCTGGCTGTGAGACTTCCGGCGCCTCACTGACGCGGATGGTCAGATTGCCCTGCGCTATTGCAACGGTGCTAATTCTGACGTTGTCGCCCATGACGATCGTGCCGCTTGCTTCGTCGACGACGACAATCGCCTGCGTGTCCGGATCGACTGTGAGATCCTCGATGCGCGCCAGGACGTCGATCGGGTTTCGGCCGCCAAAGCTCAATTCCACCGTACGCGGATCCGTGGCACGTGCGTAGCCGGCGCCGAGAGCCTCTGTAATCGCATCTTCTATCCGGCGTGCCGTCGTCAGATCGGGGTTGCGAAGCGAAAGATGCAATGCGGCATGCTCCGATAGAGAAAACTTCACTTCACGTTCTACAATCGCTCCATTCGCAATGTGTCCGGATGTGGGCACGTTGCGCGTGATGGACGCGGCGGCGCCGCGAGCCGAGAACGCGTTCGTAACCAAAGCACCCTGAGAGACGGCATAGACCTCGCCGTCAGCTGCCAGCAAAGGTGTCACAAGGAGCGTACCGCCGGTGAGGTCGGTGGCGTCCCCGATCGCCGAGACTGCCACATCAATCCGGTTTCCGCTTCGGACGAAAGCTGGCAGATCGGTCGTCACCATAACCGCCGCGACGTCCTTGGTCTGAAGCTTGGCTGCTTGATCCCGAGTGTTGACGCCCAATCGCTCCAGCATACCAATCAGCGACTCTCTCGTGAATATCGAGGAGTCGAGGCGGTCACCGGTCCCGTTCAGACCGACAACCAACCCGTAGCCGACCAGCTGATTGCTCCGGACGCCTTCGATGTCCGCGATGTCCTTGATGCGGACAGTGTGCGCGTCCGATCTGGCCGATCCGACCATGAGGATGAGCAATGCTGCGAGGAGCGATAGAAGACGCATCTGGCTTTTGTTTGTCGCTAATCTGTTCCGCTTACGATATGCCCTCAACAAGCGAACAATTCCTCAACGCCCGGACATAACGACATTGGCCCTTGCTCCCATTGCCGGACCTACCTCGACGCCTGATCCGTCCCGTGTCACGCAACCCGGGCCGGGCCTCGACGGCGTCTTCGCAAAGGCGCTGCAAACGGCGCAGCAGCCGCCGCCCACAGCTCTGACAGCTGCGTCTTACGTCAACCCGATGTTGGCGCATGAACTGGCTTTGTCGGAGAAGCGTCGGCGTGATGAGCAGGCCCGTCGTCATGGGCGCGCGCTCCTTGCTGGATTGGCCGATCTCCAGCGCGCACTTCTCGCGACCGATGATCCGGCTATGGAGCTCGACCGCCTGTCCGCTCTCATCTCGTCGATTCCAACTGCGGACGACCCCGGGCTCACCTCGACCGTCAGGTCGATTGCGGTCCGGGTTGCAGTCGAGATCAGCCGTCGCCGTCCGGTCTGACAGCGCCGTCCGATTTGCGGCTTGGCGTGCGCACCGGTCATGGCTATAAGCCCGGCGAATTCCTCAGCGGCTTGATGGCCGAAGCAAGGATAGGTCGATGATGCTGACCTTACCCCCAGATTACCGGCCCGATGAGGATGAGGAGTTTATGAGTGCGCTCCAGGTTGAGTATTTTCGTCAAATGCTCCTCCGCTGGCGTAACGACCTTTTGCGGGAGGCTGATGGTACGCTCGAGAGCCTATCTCAGGGTGGTATTCACGAGGCGGACATCACCGACCGTGCCAGCGTTGAAACTGATCGAGCGCTCGAACTGCGGACCCGCGATCGTGCCAGGAAGCTGATCAGCAAGATCAATCAGGCGCTTTTGCGCATCGAGAATGGAACTTACGGCTTCTGTGAAGAGACCAGCGAGCCGATTGGCCTCAAACGTCTGCAAGCTCGCCCGATCGCGACACTCTCGATTGAGGCTCAAGAGCGCCACGAACGGATGGAGCGTGTCCATCGAGACGATTGATCAGAGCGTCAAAACGGCAGCAGGATGTCCATAAGCTGCTGACCATAGCGTGGCTGCTGCAAGTCAGTCAGTTGACCGGCTCCGCCGTAGGAGATACGCGCCTCCGCTAACCGGTCATGCGTAACGGTGTTGTCGCTAGCTATGTCCTGCGGCCGAACGACGCCTGTAACCTGAAGCACGCGCAACTCGTCATTGACGCGTACCTCCTGCCGCGCTGCAACGACGAGGTTACCGTTCGGCAGGACCTGCGTCACAACGCCAGCCAAGCGCAAGGTGACGGTCTCGTTCCGCTTAATAACGCCCGTGGCCGTGTTGCCATTCGTGCTGCTGGTGTCGACCAATGACCCTCCCGTGGCCTGCGCCAGCAGCTTCACCTTGCTGCCGAGGCCGAACAGGCTCGGAACCGCCATATTCTCGGTGCCTGCTCTGTTTGTATGGGTGCCGTTCTCCACGTCGGCCGCATCGGTAATGTTGACTAGAACAGTCAGGATGTCTCCAACGTTGGCCGCTCTTTGATCCTTGAAGAAGGCTCGGCTACCAAGCCGCCAAAGGCTCGCATCGTCTGTCGGCGGCGCTTGCGGCGCCGGCATTGGCATCGTGAGTGGCCGATAGTCGACGACCCGAGTTGGATCCTGGCTTGGCGTCATCGGAGGCGGTCGACCGATATTTGAGAGTCGCTCTAGCGATCCGCAGCCCGAAAGCAGCCCCATCACCAACAGAGCAGCGAGCGCTTTCAACGCTCAACTCCCGACGACCCAAACGCGCCGTAACGGTTGTAGTCCGACTGAGCCAATGATCCGACCACTACTCCCGACGGGAAACTCGTACTGTCAGACCGAGCAAGCGGCGTGCTGTCCGGATCAATACGTACCTGATTCTGCCCGATGACGGATGCCAGCAGCACCGCGTGAGAGACAGGATTGAGCACACGAACCCATCCGCCCATAATCCCTGCTTCGAGCGATTGACCCTGGCCGACAACCTCTATCCCGCCCGTCGTCAGACGCATCAGGACTGGACCTCCGCGTACCACCAGGTCAGGACGACGCAAGTCGGATCGAACGATTGGCACGCCCGGAGCAAGAGGACGGGTTGCCATCCATCCCACAGCATCGTCGGAGCGACTGAGGGTATCTCCATGCACGTGCCCCGCAGGCATCTGCACAATAGTCAGATCTCGGTCAACCAGGATCTCTCCCTGTGCAATCGGGTGCGAGGGAGACGTTAGGTCAACAAGCCGATCGACCGTGCCGTTCAGCTTTGCCCGTGAGATCTCACGACCGTTGACATAGGTAACGAGAGCAGCGCCGAACTGCCCGTCAGATTGATCAATGGAGACGTCCTCCACACTTATGCTGGCTCCGGCGTCAACTGTCAGTTCGTCGAAAGACGGCAACGTCACGACACTATTCTTGATAGCAAGACGTTGATTTAGCGCGTCCTTGAGCATTGACACGACATCCGCTCGCGATACCGCACGGCCTTCACGCTCAAGAACCACGGTCTGGTTGCCTCTCGACGGTTCCCAGGCTACGCCGAACTGTAAGGCTATTGCCTCGAGTTGAGGCTGCTCGATCACCAGGCGTCCGCCGGCGGCCGGGCCATCCCCGAGTGTGCAGTCCTGTCCCGTTTCTAGGTCCTCGAACAAGTCTGACAACCTGACGACCGGTCCAACAACGTGCACGAAGGAGCGCACCGTAGCGGCTGCGCCTGTTGTGACTGACAGCGTCAACATCGAAAGCGCGAGAAGGATAAGCCGCGCAGACATCATCGTAGGTTTGTCAATGTTTGCAGCATGTCGTTGGAAGCTGTGATTACCTTGCTGTTCATCTCGTAAGCGCGCTGCGCAGTGATGAGGTTAGTTATTTCAGACACCACGTTGACGTTCGAGCTTTCCACAAACCCTTGTTCAACGCTTCCGAATCCCGAAGAACCTGGTGCCCCAGTGACCGGATTTCCCGACGCCGCTGTCTGCAGGAAGAGGTTGTCTCCCTGCGCATCCAGTCCGGCGTCATTTGGAAAGGTGGCAAGCTGGAACTGGCCGATCAGCGTTGGTGTGGTTTGCCCCGCGATGGTCGCTTGCACCTGTCCTGTGGCGTTGACCGTAATACTCTGAGCATTGGGTGGAACAGTCAGGCCGGGTGCCACTGGATAGCCGTCAGCAGTGACAATCGTCCCGTCCGGCGCGAGACCAAATGTGCCGTCTCGCGTGTAGGCAGTCTGCCCCGATGGGAGTGTTACTTGAAAGTAACCGTTTCCCTGGATCGCCATGTCAAGGCTGTTGCTGGTTTGCTGAAGGTTGCCTTGTTCGTCAATCCGGTAAATTGCCGCCGTTTTTACGCCGAGGCCAACCTGAGCGCCTGCCGGAACGATCGTCCCGTTGTCGGAACTGTTTGATCCCACTCGACGGAGGTTCTGATAAATAAGATCCTGGAACTCGGCGCGTCGACGCTTGAACCCAGTGGTAGTCATGTTGGCGATATTGTTGGAGATAACTTCGACGTTGGTCTGTTGCGCCTGCATCCCAGTGCCGGCGATGTCGAGCGAGCGCATTTCTGTTCCAATGTCCTAGCAGTTAAGCATGTGGGAGATGAGCTAGCTCGGAGAGACCTGGGTCATCTTGTCAATCGTTGCCTGCTGTCTGTCCGCCTCGCTTTGCGTAAATTGCGTCACGAATTGGAAGTCACGTTCCAACTGCATCATCCTCGTCAGCTCCAGCATCGGAGACACGTTGCTATCTTCAGTGGCGCCTTGAACGATGCCAGGCTGACTAACAGGCTTCGTCTTGACGTCAGCCCGGAGAAGATGTCCACCCTCGGCCACCATACGGTTCAGGTCGTCGGGGAGAACGACGCCGACTTTCCCGATCTGCTCCTGCTTGGTGCTGATCGTTCCGTCTCCGGCAATCGTCAGACCTGTGTCGCCAGGCGAAACTCGCAGTGGAGAGCCGCCAGTGTCGAGAAGAGGATTACCATCATCGTCCCCGATCGTCCCGTCCGCTTGCAGACTGAACCGTCCGGCTCTTGTCAACCTGTCACCGTTGGCTGTTCGAACAGTGAAGAATCCCTGTGCTCCGATTGCGAGATCGAGCGGCTCTCCAGTGTGGGTTAAAGTGCCTGGGCTGTGATCTCGCCACGTTGCTCGGTCTTGCGTAAAGTCGATCGCTGTTTCTCCGATCCGCGCTTGCATTTGATTGGTTGGCAGCAACCAATCGCTGAACAGCACATGCTGTGCCTTATATCCGGGAGTGTTGCTGTTAGCTACGTTGTTCGCCATGACATCCATAGTGCGCTCTTGCGCCATCAGACGTGACAACGCGACGTAGGTCGGGTTTTCCACGGCGGCTTCCTTCGCAGTCCAGACCGCCAGACAATCGCACTCAAACCCTACCAACCCCTTAACGTCTCGGAACGACCGCTGGCGCAATCAACCAGCTGTTAAGAAGGTCCAACTACAAGCGAGGCACATGAGCCGCGAACGAGGTTGACGCATGAGCACGGATCCCGACTCAGCTACGACCACAGTGGCGCCCGCGCCCAAGAAGAAACTCAAGCTTTTTATCATCGTTGGCGGAGTCGTGGCAGCCGCCGCTCTTGGTGGCGGAGTTTGGTTCAGCGGCGCATTATCGCCACCTCACAAGGCCAAACTCGTCGAGACAGCGACATACTCACTGCCGGTTTTCGTCGAGACACCCGAAATGGTCACTAATCTCGATGCAGGACCACATCGCCTCAGCTTTGTCAAAGTGCAATGCAAGATTGAGGTTGCCCGACCCGACGACTCGAGCAAGCTGTCGACGGCAATGCCTCGGATCGTCGACATGATCCAGACCTATTTGCGCGAAACTCGACCAGAAGAGCTCCGAAGCGATGCGGGGACGTATCGACTTCGCGAGGCGCTCTTGCTACGAGCTTCGATGGCCGCATCAAATGCTGAGGTCAAGGACGTGCTCTTCGAAGAGTTGATCGTTCAGTGACCCGCCTGGGTGAACCGAGGCGGTCATGAGTAACGTGCAGTGGCTGTGTGAGGTGCTGCTTGTCGTCCTGCTCGCGGCGACGTTGTTCCACGCGATCCGCCTGGAGAAGGCTCTCGTCGTGCTCCGCAGGGACAGAGCAACGTTCGACGCGCTGATCGCAGGTTTCAATGACAGTACGAGGCTGGCAGAGGATGGCGCCGAGCGTCTCAGGTTGGCCGCGGATGGTGCCGGCAAGCAGATATCGCGTCATATCGAACGCGCGAATGCGCTCAAGGAGGATCTGATCTTCCTGACCGAACGCGGAGAGAAGATGGCTGACGTTATGGAGCGTCTAGTCACCGAAGCTCGCAGTGCCTCGGGTCAGTCACGTCAACAGCAGACAGCGGCCGTTCACAACACACCTTCGCGAGGCAACGACACAAACGAGCCGCCATTGAGAAGCAAGGCTGAGCGAGACCTCCTCAGAGCGCTCCGTTTGGGGGACCGATGATCAAGCTTCCTGCACCGCGGCTGCTCCCTGTCACCATCGTCGCTATCGCCGCTTTGCTGGGTTTGAAGTCGATCTCGCTCGGTGAAAGAGCTCTTGCGAGCGATCCGCCGTCGAGCACGCCGGGATCGCAGTTAACCTCAGCCGAACATGTCTCCCAAAGCAACGCTCAGCCCATTGGACCGGATATCACGGCTCGCGCATCGGCTTCGACCGCCGCTATCGCAGCGCCCGCGCCCGAACCCTCCGACTGGCCGTTGCTGCAGGATCTGAGAGCACGTCGGCAAGCGCTTGATGAGCGCGAACACGCACTCAATTTGCGCGACGCAGCGCTTCAGGCGGCCGCGGGAACTCTTCAGGTCAGACTTGCCAAGCTGCAATCCCTACAGACTAAGCTGGAAGCGCTCCAAACGGCTCGGCAGCAACGCAGCGATACAAGCTGGGTCGGCATAGTTAAAGTGTACGAGGCGATGCGGCCAGCTGACGCCGGCGCGATCTTCGACGCGCTCGAACCACATCTCCTCGTTCAAATCCTTGACCGAATGAACGAGAGAAAGGCGGCTCTCGTACTCGGCAACATGGAACCGGAGCGAGCTCGCCTTGCGACCCAGATGCTGGCGAACTACCGTCAGCATTTCGATGCTGATCCCGCGGCGACCAGTGCTCCTGTTTCGTTCAGCCGACCAGCGGGCGCCGGATGAGGCGGCTTCTTGCCGCGTTCCTTGTGTTACCATCGACGATCGCGACCGGCCAAAATGCCAGTTTCACTCCGACCAGGTCTCCGAGCTTCCAGCGGATCGTCATCTACGAGCCCACGCCGCAAGCAATCCGCATCACCCATCAAGCCGACCAGCTCATCCTCACGTCGGCGAGCGTAATCAAGCTCACCACGCCGCTTGGACGTCGTTCCCACGTGCTAACGGAAGCGTCGGTTCGACCCGGACGGGTGGTCATCCCCATTGGTGTCGGCGCGAGCTTTCGCCAATTTCGCGAGGGATCGAACCAGATAATCGACGTCTTCGCGCCTGTCCCATCAACGCCTTCCGCAACAGCCACTCGCGACCCGACGACAACGCGCCCAGTCCAGAGCCTCATCCCTGGCCTACCTTCGGAGCTGTCCGCCAAAGTCGACAATCCTCGGCTCGCACCCGAACAGCAATCTTCATTGCAGGCCACGGCATCTGATCAACCGGCGCGCAGCAGAAGCGCGTCCAAACCCCCAACCAACGCCAGTGGCACCACGGCGCCGTCGCCGGCCGCCCCAGCATCCATCGCCGCGTCGTCCGTCATGACGCCCGCGAGTGCACGCGCCATCCTGCTCCCCTTCTCCTCAGATGTCGGGGTAGCGGCCATTCGGCGCCGAGCTTCCGTCGTGCTGTTCTTCGACGAGCCGCGTCCCATCGATCTTTCAGCGTTCCAATCCGATCCGGTGTTTGCACAGGCTCGTGTGTTCATGCAAGCCAACGACACCCAGATCACCTTTCCACTCGCCGCTGACCAGCCGATCAGCCTTTCGCATCAGCCTGATGGCTGGCTGGTCACGCTCGCCAATCCGGCTGACATGACGGCCATCCGGCTTGACGCATCAAAAACTGAGCTTCACTTCCTTATGGCTCGACCGGGCAAAACATTGACGGTCACCGATCCCCTCTCGGGCGCTACCCTCCTCATCGGCACCGATCGTGCGGCACGCAGCGCGTTCGCGCCGGCCAGGCGTTCGGCGGCCTTCATCGTGGAGCACTCCGAGGTGGGCGTTGTCGTTCGACCGTTGTCCGATCGCCTCTCACTGCGGCCAATTCGGAGCGGGTTCGCGCTCTTCCGAGACGACGGAGGCAAGCTTGGCTTTCCCACTCACTCCGCCAATCCGCCAGTCACAGGCGTCCTCGCCTCCGACGCGAGCCGTTCTTTCACCTTCGAGACCGGAACAGATAAGGAGCTACTGGTTCTGCTCGACCAACAACTCCTCAACGCCGCCAAAGCACCGCCTCAGGCCCGCCTCGGTCCCAGATTGTCGGCCGCCGCGACGATGCTGGCGCTCGGCATGGAACGCGAGGCCGGAACGCTGCTCCGTGTGGCCTTCGCCGACGATCCGGCTGCCCAGAGCAATCCGACAGCACGTTGGCTGCAGGCAATGGCGCGCACCCTGATCGAGCCGGATGATGGCGAGGCGTTTGCCGATCCCAAGCTGCCGGAAACGGATGAACTAAAATTTTGGCGCGCACTGACCGTCTCGCCGACACGGCCGCTCTCCGACGCTGACGCGTCTACGCTTCGTGGTGGCTTGCCTCTCCTGCTCTCCTATCCCGATCATCTGCGCGACCGAGCGGCAGCGCTCGCTGCGCAGCTCCTTCTCGCCGGAGCCACTGCGCCTGACTTGGACATGCTTGCTAAGCTTCCGCAAACCGCTCGAACAGTGGTGCCGCAGGCCAGCGCGCTGGCAGTGCGTGGCGCGCCTGCCGAGGCCCTGACCAAACTTGATGCGCTCGCAAGCGACCGTGATCTCAAGACGTCGAGCGATGCCGTCCTGGCTGCCGCACTCCTGCGAGCCAAGCTGCACCGGACCGAAGCGGCGCAGGCCGCCGACACTCTCGCCGCCCATCGCCTCGACTGGCGTGCAACCGGACAAGAAGGTTACGCGATCATGCAGGAGGCCGACCTGCGCCGCCAAGCCGGACAGGTCGCGAAGGCTTTTCAGCTCTGGCGAGAGGCCGAGCGTCGTTTCCCTGACTTCGCCGTACGGGCAAAGGCAGACATAGCCGGCAGTCTTGATGCGCTGTCCGACCCAAAAATCGCCGCGAGCATGACGCCGGCCGACTTTGTGCGGGTGATTGCCGACTGCGCCAAGGAGGTGGCGGCCAGGGACGGCACTGAAGCTCAACTGGCTCCGATCCTGGCCGACCGTCTCGAAGCGCTTGATTTGCCGGCCCGCGCCACGGGTGTTCTCAGAGAGGTTCTGGACGCGAGTGCTCCCGGCATCGCCAAGGCTCAAATCGGCGTCAAGCTCGCCTCATTGCTCCTGGAACAAGACGACTTGCCGGGTGCGCGAAACGCGCTCGACAGCTCCAACGCCACTGGCCTGCCAGCCACGGTCGAACGTGAGCGTCACCTCGCTGTTGCTCAGATCGCCGAGCGTCAGGGTGATCACGCCAGCGCGCTGGCGGCTCTGGGCAGCGACGCCAGCCCCGATACTCTCGATGCCAAAGCTGCCATCTACGCCGCCGCTGAACGCTGGCACGACGCCAAGCTCACGCTCCAGGCGCTCACGGCCAAGCTGCCGACAGATGGAATGTTGGGCCGACGTCAGGGCGATCTCGTGGTTCGTCTCGCCACCGCGGCTTCGCGTGACGGCGACACGGGGCTCCTTCTCACGCTCGCCCGAACGGCGGAGTCTCGTTTGGCCGATCCTGATCAGCAGCAAACGCTCGGTCTCATGGTCGCGCCCTTAACACAGTCCGCACCTCCGTCCCGTTCGAGTGCCGGCTAAGTATCGCCTTAATCCCCGCACGAGCACGTTTTACCTTGCATTGATGGGGTGCAGGTCATATTTGACGCCCCCTTGGCCCAAGGGGGCGTTTCTGCCTTACAGGCTATCTACTGGTTTGGGGGTACGTGATGAACGCACTTGCTCAACTGGGGATGGTCTCGGATGTACCGAGCACTAACCAGATTTCCGTTTCGTCTCTCGGTGTGGAGGCAGAGAAGGATTATTTCGTCAAACGTGATGGCATGACCTTTGCCGGCACGCATCTTCTGATCGATGTGTGGGATGCGTCAAAACTCGATCAACCCGATGTCATCGACACCACGCTAAGGGAAGCAGCCATCGCTGCTGGTGCGACGATCCTGCACAGTCATTTTCACCATTTCACGCCGAACGGTGGCGTGTCGGGAGTGGTCGTGCTGGCGGAAAGCCATATCTCGATCCACACGTGGCCAGAGCGTGGGTTTGCAGCGGTTGACGTGTTCATGTGCGGCGCGTGTGATCCGTCGCTTTCCATTCCTGTTCTTCAAGCGGCGTTCAGTCCGGGCCGCGTCGACGTCAGTGAGGCGCGTCGCGGACGCATTGCATAACCTGGCCAGTGACAACGGCCCAGGTGCGGGCCGTTGCATGTCCGAGACGGGACTGCGATGACAACAAGCGTCTGGCTCGATGAGCGGCTCTACCCTGGTTGGCGTCAAAGCTTTCTAGTCACGCGTGAGCTCGCCCATCTTCAAAGCGACTACCAGGACATTATCGTTTTCGAGAGCCAGTCTCACGGCCGCGTACTCATGCTTGACGGTGTCGTTCAAATCACCGAGGCGGATGAGTTCGTCTACCAGGAGATGATAGCGCACGTGCCGTTGGCGGCTCATGGCGACGCGAAGCGCGTGCTCATCATCGGCGCGGGCGATGGTGGCGTTCTCAGACGTGTTCTTGAACATCGGACCGTTCAGCAAGTCGTCATGGTGGAGATTGATGGCGAGGTCGTCCGCCTCGCGCGTGAATTCTTCCCTCAGATTTCAGGCAGCGCGTGGGATGATCCGAGGTCAGAAGTCATTATCGGAGATGGCATTTCCTTCGTCCATGAAGCGCCCTCGTCATCATTTGATGTGATTATCGTCGACAGCACCGATCCGGCCGGCGTCGGCACAGTCCTGTTCACCGATGCATTTTACGCACAAGCCGCCCGTGTCCTCGGATCCGGCGGGGTCATCGTCAATCAGTGTGGTGTTCCTGCCATGCAAGCCGACGAATTGCGTAGCACGAGCATGCGTCGCGCAAGGCATTTCGACCATGTCTCCGCCTATGTCGCAGCGGTCCCAACCTACGTCGGCGGCTTCATGACACTAGGGATTGCATGGAGCGGTCGCGACACAATCAACACCGACGCGCAGGACG
>CAXUIA010000009.1:0-13980 GCA_964250835.1 uncultured Acetobacteraceae bacterium
GTCCTCGGTTTCGAGGCCGACTTCCTCCAGGGCGACCCGCCGACCTTCGGCCGGGTCAAGAAGGGGGACCGGACCTACGGCGACCCGGTCTACCTCCGGTTCGCCCTCGCCCCGCCCGCCGAGGTCCGGACCGCCGGCGAAGTCGCCATCCACGTCGGCCATGATGTCGACGGTCTCCACGACGCCTACCGGGCGCTCGGCGCCCGCGACTGCGTCCCCGTCTACAACGCCCTCGATCCCTCGACGCACCACCCGGTCCCCGCCGACCCGCGCTTCGCGGCCGACCTCACCTTCCTCGGCAATCGCCTTCCAGACCGGGAAGCCCGCGTCGAGACCTTCTTCCTCCATCCCGCGGCGGCGCTCGCAAACCACCGCTTCCTCCTCGGCGGCGCCGGCTGGGTCGACAAGCCCATGGCGCCCAACATCACCAAGCTCGGCCATGTGGCAACCGCCGACCACAACGCGCTCAACGTCAGCGCCCGCGCCATCCTCAACATCAGCCGGCTCTCGATGGCCGAAACCGGGTTCTCGCCCGCCACCCGCGTCTTCGAAGCCGCCGGCGCCGGCGGCTGCATCATCACCGACGACTGGCCCGGCATCGACCAGTTCTTCCGGCCCGGGACCGAAATCCTCGTCGCCCGCGACGGGGAGGACGTCGCCGACCTCGTGCGTTCCCTCACTCCGGAACGCGCCGCCGACATCGGCCAGGCCGCGCTCAACCGCGTGCTCGCCGAGCACACCTACGACCGTCGCGCTCTCCTCGTCGACAACCTCCTGAAGGGCCTCCGGACCACGCGGGCATGAGGCCGCAAGACATCGTCGTCCTCGGCCTTTCGCTCAGCTCGTCGTGGGGTAACGGCCACGCCACCACCTACCGTGCCCTGCTCCGCGGCCTGCACGCGCTCGGCCACCGGGTGTTGTTCCTCGAACGCGACATGCCCTGGTACGCCGCCCATCGCGACCTGCCCCAACCGGACTTCTGCGACTTCGCCCTCTACGACACCCTCGACACCGCCCACCTCGACCGGATCATCCACGCCGACCTCGTCATCGTCGGCTCCTACGTCCCTGACGGCATCGTCGTCCTCGACACCGTGCTTGCTCACGCCACCGGCCGCGTCGCCTTCTACGACATCGACACCCCAATCACGCTGGCCGCTCTCGCCCGGTCTGACTGCGCCTATCTCCGCGCCGACCAGATTCCCCGTCTGGACCTCTATCTGTCCTTCACCGGCGGCCCAACTCTCGACACGCTCCGCGCCCTGGGCGCACGCGCCCCGCACGCCCTCTACTGCGCCGTCGACGAGACCCTCTACCGTCCGATCGACACACCCAAGCGCTGGGACCTCGGCTATCTCGGCACCTACAGCCCCGACCGCCAAGCCGGCCTGGAGCGTCTCCTGATCGAGCCCGCCCGCCAACTCCCGCGCATGCGCTTCGTCGTGGCCCGCCCCCAATACCCCGCACACGTCGAGTGGCCGGCCAACGTCGAGCGGATCGACCATCTCGCCCCCGCCGACCATCCCCTGTTCTACAGCGCCCAGCGCTACACGCTGAACGTCACCCGCGCCGACATGATCGCCACCGGCTGGTCTCCCAGCGTTCGCCTCTTCGAAGCCGCCGCCTGCGGCACGCCGATCATCAGCGATCGCTGGCCCGGCCTGACCACGCTCTTCCCTGAAGACAGCGCTATTCTGATCGCCGGCGACGTCGCCGATATCCTTCAGAGGCCGCAGAGAACCGACATCGCGACAGAGGCACGCAAACTCGTATTGACCCACCACACAGGCCGAGCGCGAGCGCATCAGCTTCTTGGGACGCTGCCCCAAACCGCGCCAAAGGCCTGATGTCCGAAGCACGTCTTAGATGGGACGCCTCTGGACACCGTGACTTGGTCGGGCGGGTCTAGGGTCGATCAGCTCCAGCGAGGTCGAGGGGCGGCGCCCCAGGGTTGCGCCGCCCGCGCGCCACACGCGCAAAACGTCCGGCGGGAGGGGACCGGTGGGGAGCCTGTTTCGGGTGGGAAGCGCTATTCCACATCGAACCCATGCACGATCGTCCACGCATATGAACTGGATCAGCGGCCAGGTCGCGAGCAACGTGAGCCGTCAGCGGCCTGTCATCTTCCGGTACTTCTTGCGACCGCTCAAGCATGAAGTCATAGATGATCGATAGTCTAGTGGATGTCGTAGTGGATCGAACCCGTCCTGCGAGGATGCGGCACATCGCCGCTATTGGCGTCGACCGCATGGGCTCGATTGGCGACGCGTCTGACCAAGATCTGCTGCGGCTCGAAAACCTTGATTCCGACATCCCGCCCGATCCGCGCGCCATCGCCCGAACGCGGGAGGCTGCGGGCGAGGACTCGGCCAACAGCTATCTTCCGTTGGTCGGCCAGGAACGTCTGCGCCGGATCGCCGCCGCCCACGTCTCCAGCCTGTCCGGCGTCAACTACACCGCCGAAAACTGCGTCATAGTAGCAGGCGGGCTTTCCGGCTTGTTGAACGTGCTGCTCGCCACCACGGAAGTCGGGGATGAGGTCATCGTGACCGACCCGACCTATGCCGGCCTATTGAACCGTGTACGCCTAGCAGGCGGCATACCGCGGCAAGTTCCGTTTATCTTCACGCCAGGCGCGCCCTGGCGGTTGGATCATGACGCACTTCGCGCTGCAATCGGGCCACGCACCCGATCCATGCTGCTGATGTCGCCGTCTGTGCCCAGCGGTGGCGTGCTGGACGCTGAAGACTGGGCGTTGGTGGGTGAGCTCTGCACGGCGAATGACCTGCTCCTCATCCTGGACACCGCGATGGAGCGCCTTCTGTTCGACGGGCGCAGGGTGATCCATCCGTCGGGCCTGCCGGGCATGGCCGAGCGCACCGTGACGGTGGGAGCCGCGTCCAAGGAGCTGCGCATGATCGGCTGGCGAGTCGGCTGGACCGTGGCGCCGGATTGGCTGATACCCGACTTGCTCGCCGTCTCGCTGGCAAACGTCGTCGTGCCGGTCGGCATCGCCCAGGATGCCGCCGCGGTTGCGCTGGAGTGCTCGGCGGATACGATGCCGGCTTATGTGGCCGAGTTGGAGCGGCGGCGCGACGCGGTCGCTGAAGCTTTGGCAGGCCTACCCTTCGGCTTGCCTGCCGGCGGCTGGTCAATGCTGCTGCGTGTCTCGGATTTCGGTCTTAGCGGTGAGACGATGTCCGAGCGTCTGCTGGCGCAGAATGTGTGCGCGTTGGGGATGGCTGGCTGGGGCAAGGCGCATGGTACTGACTACATCCGCTTCGTCTTCGCCAATGAGCCTGTCGAGCGTCTTCAGCGCTTAGGCCCGGCCATTCGTGCGGCGCTCGCCGGATGATGCGTGGAATAGTAGCAGAGTAGCAACATCGAAGTCTGCGCGTCGCGTTTTGTTGCAGGCGGCAGATACAGCCGCGGCCAGCTCTACGGCTTCCGACGCCTCGCGATGCGGCTTTGCTTACCTACACTCCTAACGCCAGCTTCGGTCGAGCACGTCGAGCCAGTTCCCGCAGCAGATGCGCCGGAGAAGAGACTGATCGTAGCCACGCGCCGCCATGGCCTCGACAAGCGAGGGGAAACCGGTCGCGTCGCCGATTGCGGCAGGAAATACGGCGCCCCCGTCGAGATCCGACCCGATCGCGACGCCGTTTGGCCCAAGAAACTCGAGCAGGTGGTCCATGTGTCGGATCACGACTGCAAGCGAGGTATTCGCGTCGTTCTCGCCATCCGGCCGCAACTCGCTGACCGAGAGGCTCACGCCGACCAGGCCGCCGCTGTCGCGTACCGCACGCAACTGGTCGTCCGTTAGATTTCGCGGCTTCGGGCAGACCGCGTGCGCATTGGAGTGAGTGGCAACCAGTGGCCGTCGGCTCGTGCGTGCGACGTCCCAGAAGCCGGCGGCATTGAGGTGGGATAAGTCGAGCATGATGCCGAGCGCGTTGCACTGCCGCACCAGCGCTAAGCCAGCGGTGCTGAGGCCCGGCCCGATGTCGGGCGTGCCCGGATATCGAAACGGTACGCCGCACCCGAACGCGTTTCGGCGGCTCCAGACCGGGCCGATGGAGCGGACGCCCGCTCGGAAAAGGTCCTCAAGACCGCCGCCATCCTCGCCAATCACCTCGGCGCCCTCGAGATGCAGCACCAGCGCGAGAGTGTCGGCTTCGAGGGAGTGCCGGATTTCCACAACGGTGGTGCAGATCGCAACCTCTCCCGGTCGTTCGGCCTCAAGGCGACGTGCAGCTGCGAGCATTGCATCGGTAAGACGACGCGCATGAGATTGGCTTGGCGGGTCCGGCATGGGAACCTCGTAGCCGTCAGCAGTGCGAGAGAAGCCGGCGTTGGGAGGCACGTCAGACGGCACGAAGCAGGCAAATAACCCGCCTTTGAGTCCGCCGCGCCGTGCGCGCGCCAGATCAAGTTGCCCGCCACCGCCAACGCCGTCAACGAACGTTGCGACTGGATCTTGAGATGAGAGCAGCCTCAGTAGCGTGTCGTTGTGACCGTCGAAGATCGGCGTAGAATACATGTTCCGTCCACCCGGTCGTCCACAAATGCCCGTTCACGAACGAAGTTTATCAATTATCTATGACCCCATGCTTGAGCGACCGCAAGAAGCACCGGAAGATGACAGGTCGCTGACGGCTCACGTTGCTCGCGACCTGGCCGCCAAGATCGTCTCTGGCGCTTTGCAGCCCGGCAATCGTCTGCTGCAAGATCAGGTGGCCCAGACATACCGCGTCAGTCACGTCCCGGTGCGGGAGGCGTTCCAGCGGCTCGAGGCCCAGGGGCTGGTGGTTATCGAGCCGCGCCGTGGCGTCCGCGTCGCCCGGCTCGACCCCAGCGATGTCCTGGAGGTTGCGGAGATGCGTGCCGCGCTCGAAACGCTGGCGCTTCGTCACGCCATGCCTCGCATAGCACTCGAGCATTTGACCCGAGCCAAAGCCGCCGTACAGAACAGTCGCGGGCAGGCCGGGCTCGACGGGCTGGAAGCTGCGGACCGCAAGTTTCACGAGGCGATCACCGCAGCTTGCGCCATGCCTCGGCTGCTTGCAGAAATTCGCAGCCTGCATCAGGCAAGTGCGCGGCACCGATTTGCCACATTGGAGATCCCCGACTGGCAGGCTCAGTCGGACGCTGAGCATGTAGCGATCCTTGAGGCAGTCGAAACCGGTCGAATTGGGGCAGCTTGCAAACTGCTAAAGGCCCATGTCCTCGGTGCCGGCCGTGCACTAGCAGCCGCGCTCACGCTATGAACCGTGTGTGCTGCGGGTCTGCCGTTGTGACGGAGAGGCCGGAGATGGCCGCCCGCGCGGCATCTGGACCTACCTGATCGGGCGATCGATCGCGACGGAAACCTGATCGACGCAATGCGCAGCGAGCACCGCGACGTGAGGGCCGCCAAGGCGTTCTCCTTGGCCCGTGCGACCATAGGATTTCGTCCAGATCGGGTGACGACGGACGGTCATGGCTCCGACCCGAGAGCGATCCGAAGCGTGCTGGGCAAGACGGTCAGGCACCGAACGAGTGCTTACCTGAACAACCGTCCTGAACAGGATCATCGCGGGATCAAGGGGCGGATCCGATGTATGCGCGGCTTCAAGGCCCACGACGCTGCCAGCCGCTTCTGTCACGAGCATGGTGAACTCCGGGATCGCCTCCGTCCCCGCCGCGGTCACAACCAGACCGTTTCTGCTTCCCTCCGCCGCTTTTGCTTCGCGGGGGCAACCCGCATCGCACCCGACATCATGACCGCTGCTTGAACGTTCCTCCCCTCGTCGTTCAACGCCGGCCTACTGGCGCGAAAGCGGACAGAACCCGCTGATGGGTGTCGAACGGTTTGTGAGCGAGGAGCGGAAGCGGGTTGATTGCCTTGCGAGAAAGCTCGCGGCCGATGATCGCCTGATGAATGACGCGATGGACCTGCTCGAGGCGTCGAGGCTGCCCGGGGCGATCGACTGGGGTCAACTTGGTGACGTGAGCGGCCTGGCCTGGGTCGGGCCGCCTACGAGGATGCGTCTTCGAAGACGACGCCTGCATAGATGCTCGACAGCGGGATCGCGACCCCGAGTGCGGGAACTTCGCGATTGTCGTCGTCGGTGAGGCCGGCTGCTTTGAAGTCCTCGCCTTCGCGTTCGCGTGAAAGGACGGTGATGGCCCGGGCTTCCGATTCGATGATGACGTGGGTCCGGATCGAGGAGACGCTCTTGTATTCACGCAGCTTGGTGACTCGGTCCTTGCTTGCCGTTGACGGGCTGATGACCTCGAAGACGGCCACTGGATCGTCGATGAGGTGATCACGGCCGTCCGGGCTGGAGCAGGTCATGGTTGCTGTTAGTAATCCATTCTCCGCCCCGAACCGGCAAGCCGGTTATGGCTTCCCCGCTCTAACGTTGTCGATCCATTGGTGCAGTATCTCCTCAGCGCCCGGATTGCCCATATGCGGGCGATCGCCACGAACGACGAGATCTTTGCGATGCCCGTCGGTTGCGGCCAACAGGCTATCCTCGATGGGGAAGATCGAGTCTTCCGCCCCGTTTATAGCGAGAAGCCGACACGTGGGTGTTCCGATCAAGCCTTCCTCGACCAGACTAAATTTCCGGCCCTCGGCTGCATAGCGCGCCACCGCCGCTTCGCCGTTGCTGTCCCGGTATCCAAACTTCCAGGCCAAAGCCTCGGCTAGGGCGAATGGATATTCCATCTGATCCTGGGCACGTATCCAGTCCGGATCAAACATGTAATGGCACCCGCCGCCTTGGGCGACGACCGCGAAAAGACGATCCGCGTGTGTGTGCGCGACCCGAAACGCGTAGTAGCCGCCAGTGCTGATCCCGCGTGCAACTACCTTCTGGGCATCAAAACCGTACTCCGAGGCATTCGATTCGACCCAATCGACGATGCTGCTCATCAAGCGATCTGGCGAGGTGGGATCGTTGGGTGCGGCAGGACAGTCGCCGGTGCCCGGGATCTCGAAGCTCAACGTTGCGAAGCCTCGGTTGACGTGCTGTTGAGTGCGCGGCGTATGGTCGGTCCGATAAGCGTCCAGCCCGCAGATGAACAGAACGACTGGCCAACCCGCGGCGGGCCGGTTACCCTTTGGAAGGCGCAGATATGCCTCTATCGGGCGCTCGGCGTCGCCAGCGGTGGCGTCTGCATGCGTGAAGGGCAAGCTCACGGGGACACTGGGTGGATCGAGCAGTTTCCCGCCTTGCTCGTAGGCGGCCTTGCCGAGCCGCCAAGCCTCTTGCCCAAGCTTAGACCGGTTGATCGGAAACCTGGCAATACGGAACACAGCCGCCGACCTTAGGTAAAGATTTAGAGCCTGATCGGATTTCGATTGCGCGAGGGCGTCTGCCGCCTGAGACGCCAAGTGTTCCCCTACCGGGAGAAAAGCGCTCGCGTAGTCGTCCGGACGATACAAGATAGCTGGATCGTCGCCAGATCGATCTATCAGGTCATCAAAGATCGAATCGAAGTCAGCAACATCACCGTCGGTGAAGGGATAGATGCCGCGGGCGCAAGGCGGCCGCCACTTCTCAGCCCATAGTTTCGAGACGAACTCGTGATGCCCAAAATACGGAAAACCACTCCTCAACCGTTCAGCTGTCGACTGAACATGATAGGGCGGAGCGGATATTCTCATCAGCATGTCCATATAGGGTTTTCCTTACAACATAGAATGCGCGAGTAAGGTGGAGACTGTGGAACAACTTCAACCGGCAGAGCATCAGTGGCGATGTTCGGAAGTGTGAGCATCGCGCTATCTCGGACGGTCACCCAGCACACGCGCCAAGCGCCCCGATACGATTGGCGGCGTGCAAGTGCGGCCACATTAGAAATCGCAGTGCTTGGCGAAGCAGCTGCATAGAATCGGACTAGAGCATTTCAGTCCGGTAACGAGGCGCAAGTTTTGCCGCCTTCTTTCCTTGCTCAGCCTGCTCCTCCTTGCTGAGCTGCGGCGGCTGAGAGGTTCGGCTTGCAACGCGATCGCCAACCTGAGCAAAAAATTCCTCCTGGCCGGCGGGCGTGCACATACAAAGCATATGCACGGTCCTGCCCGAATTGTTGCGGAACTGGTGCGGGGAATTTGCGGGGACGTTCACCGTGGCACCTTGTGGAACGTTCATCGACTGGTCGCGGAATGTGAACTCCAAGTCGCCTTCGAGCAGCGTGAACATCTCCTCGAAGTCGTGGCGATGGGGCGGCGGGCCGCTGCCGTCCGGCACCAGCATGTCAATCAGACAATAGCGACCTTCCGTCTGCTTGCCGGAGACCAGAACCGTGTAGCTGTCTCCAACCAATGACAGGTGCAGAAGGTCCGCGTTGTCAGGCTCCGAGACTGTCAGCGATCGGCTCAGGTTGTCGTCGGGAAGTGGACCTGTGTCGCCGGTTGCGGTTATCGAATGGTCAGCCATGGTGCTCTCCTTCAGTTAGACGCTGTTTTGCTCGCCATTTGAATGATGGCCCGCGCGACCTGCGCAGGCGCCTCCTCGGGAAGGAAGTGCCCGCTGGTCGGCTCGACCGAGGTCTGGACATCCTCGGCCACCAAAGCGATCATCTGGCCGACGCGAGCGCCCAACCCCTTCTCACCGCCCATCGCCCAAACGGGCGTTCTGATCTTGGATTTGCGCAGCGGCTCGGTTTGGGCGATGCTGATGAACGCCGCGCGATAGACGCCGAGGCTGCCGAGCACACCGGGGCCTCCGGAAAATGTCCGCAGGTATTCATCCACCACCTCTGGCGGAAACGCAGCGTGGTTGATGACGTGGTCGCCCTCGTAGAACCAGCCGAGGAATGCGCGCTCATTGCCCACGATCAGCCGTTCCGGGACGTCGGGCGCAAGCGATAGGATCCACCACCACATTGAGCCCTGCGCCATGGCTTCGGGCGTGTAGGCGAACACCGCGCGCAGCACCTCGCCCAACATGACAGGCGCCTCGATATAGAGCAGCGCCTTCACCTCCTCCGGATGGTCGGCGGCCCATAGCAGCGCGGGCAGTGCCCCCATGTCGTGGGCTGCGTGAACCACGGGGCCGCCCCGGCCGAAGCCGAGCTGGGCGACCAAGGCGCGCGCTTCCTCGGCCAGCGCGCGGGCGTCGTAACCCGTCACGCCCGGCGGCTTGTCGCTGTCGCCAAAGCCCCGCATGTCCGGCACGATGACGGCCAGTCCGGCGTCCGCGAGCGCGGGGGCGACGTGACGCCAGGCATAGCCGGTCGACAGAAAGCCGTGCCACAGGACCGCCGGCTGTCCTTCGGGATCGCCGCCGATCCAGTAATGCAGGCGCACGCCGTCGACCTCGGCGACCCGGCTGTCAAAACCATCGATCAGGGGCGGAGAGGCCTTGGCCGGCATGGATTGCTCTCTGGCGTCCATGATCACGCTCGCAGCGCCGGATAGTCGGTGTAGCCCTCCGGCCCGATGCCGTAGAATGCCTTCGGGTCAGGCTTGTGGAGCGGCGTGTCGGCCTGCAGGCGGCGTACCAGATCGGGGTTGGCGATGTAGCGCACGCCAAAGGCCACCAGGTCCGCGCCGCCCGCCGCCAGCACGGCGTTGGCCTTTGCCTTGTCGAAGCCGGTGTTGACGATCAGCGGCACGGTCACGAGCGGCTTGAACGTCTCAGCCACGCGCTCGATCTGCACGCCGCGCTCAGCGTCTTTCGCATTCGGCTCGAGCAGGCAGAGATAGGCTACGCCCAGCGCGCAAAGCTTCTTGGTCACCGTGCCGAAGGTCGCGCGTTTGTCGCTGTCGTCGACGCCATAGAGGTAGCTCGACGGAGACAGGCGAACGCCCACATGCGCCGCGTCCCAGGCGCCGATCATCGCTTCAGCCGTCTCCAGCATCAGCCGCGCGCGGTTCTCGACCGAGCCGCCGTAAGCGTCATGGCGATGATTGCTGCCGTCCTGCAGGAATTGGTCCTGCAGATAACCATGAGCGCCGTGCAGCTCGACGCCGGCAAGCTCGGCGAGGCCCTCCTCGGCGCGATCGGCGGCGATAACGACATCTCCATTGTCGAGGAAGCGCCGCACGAACGCGGCTCCCATGCCGCCGGCCGCGCCGGTGATCACCACGGTTTTGTCGGTTCTCATCCCTGTTGTCCCGGGGCGATGGCGTCCGGCGTCTCGTTCATCTCATCGAAGAAGGCGCGCAGGGTGCGGGGTTCGCGGCCCAGGATCGCGCGGAGCGTCAGCGCACTCCCGCGCAACCCGGTGTGATCGTAATGTTCAAACATCGGGCGCATCGGGCCGGTCTCGTCGCCGAGCGTATCGGGATCGGTCCTCTCGACGCGGACGCGGCGACCGAGCACCTCACTGGCCAGAGCGGCCACATCATGACGGTTGGGCCAGCCCTCCGCGCAGAGCTCGAATGTGCCGTAAAGCAGCCGATCCTCGGTCAAGGCGATCGCGGCGGTTTCGGCCACATCGCGATAGTCGACGCGGCTGAAGCGGGTCTCGGCGGACCACGGCTCGGCTAGAAGCCCGCTACGCGCTATGCCCCGCCAAGCCCGCGCGTAGTTCTGGAAGAACAGGGCGGGGTGGAGGAGCGTGTACTCGAGCCCGCTGTTGAGGATTGCCTCCTCGACGGGGGCTTTGGCGGCGTGATTGGGCAGCGCGCTCAGGACCGGATGTATCACAGAGGAAAACACGAACCGCCGCACGCCCGCCGAGACCGCGGCGGCGACGAAATCCACGCCTGCCCGGGCCTCATCGGGCAGGAACGCCGGTGCGACATAAAACACCGACTTCACGCCCTCCAGTGCCGCCGCGATGCTTCGCGGTTCCCTCAGATCACCGACGACCACGTCGACAGCGCCTTCGTCACGTATCGAAGCCAAGGCTTTCGCTTCGTGCACCAATTCCCTTACTGTTGCGCCACGTGCAACAAGCGCCGGAACGACATGGCCGGCGAATTTGCCCGCCGCACCGACTGCCAGGATCAGTCCGGACATGGTTCCCATTGCTCCCAAAGGGCGGCACATTCCGCCCGTGTGCCTTCAGATGCGGGACCCCAGGCGGCCGGATAAGACAGCTCGCCCGCAACACACTGTGCCGGGGAATGGAACGGCAGGCCCATGCTGGATTTGAACGACCTCCAGGTGTTCGAGCGGGTGGCCGCCCTGCACGGCTTCACCGAGGCGGCACGGGCGCTGGGCTTGCCGAAGTCGAACATCAGCCGCAGCGTCGCGCGGCTGGAAGGAGCGCTGGGCGTGCGGCTGTTCCACCGCTCCACGCGCGACGTAACGCTGACGTCAGCAGGCATCGCCCTCAGAGATCGCGCGCGCGACATCATCGAGCGGGCGGGAGAGGCGTTCGACTATGTGGGCAGCCTGTCGCGTGGCCCTCGGGGCGCCATCAAGATTAACTCAGGGATCGGTTTCGGCCTAAATGTCCTGGGCCCGGAGCTTCCCACCTTTCTTCAACGCTATCCCGATGTGGACGTCATCCTCGATCTGGAGAGCCGCTCGGCCGATCTGGTTGGTGAAGCGATTGATGTGGCCGTGCGCGTGGGTCCGCTTCACGATTCCAGCCTCATCGTCGTCCGGCTCGGCGCAATGCGGCGATATCTGTGCGGGGGCCGCAGCTATGTGGCGCGGCGCGGGACGCCGGCTTCCATCCATGCGTTGAAAGATCACGATGTTATCGAAATGCCCGGCTCCGATGGGCGGCCGCGCCCCTGGGTATTCAATCAGGACGGCAAGCAATCACGCGTGGCTCTGCACCCGCGCGTGACCGTCAATGAAGCCCTGACCGTCCACCGGCTGGTGTTGAGCGGCGCGGGCATAGGGATCGTCTCGGGCTATCTTTGCGCCCCGGGGCTGGCCGACGGTAGCCTCGTCCATCTGCTGCCGGAGTGGAATCTGCCCCCGATCGAGATCAGTCTCGTCTTCCCAAGCCGGCGCGAACTTTCGCCCGCGGTAAGAGCTTTCGCTGATTTCATGAAAGAGATCAGCCGGCCTGGCGAACTGTGGCAGAACGAACCCTTGGGGGAGCATGCCTAGCTGGGCGTAGACGTGTCGGCTTGCTGCGGCAAATGTCTCGCGCGTTAGGAGCCCCGACGGTTCAGCGAGAAAAGCTGCCACTTCCTGGTGATGAGGTGACGAAGAATACGATTGCTTGATGAGGATGCGGTTCTGACGACAATCGCCTGCGCGCGCAGGACGCTACTCCAAGGCAGAGCCCCGCTTGATGCAAGCTCAAATGGCATCTCAAGCACCTTCTCGAAGCTTAAAGCCCTTCGTCCTGAGCTGGATCTGAGGCGACCCGATCCATCGCGGCGGCCAGGGCGAAAATGCAGTCGGTCCGCTCTCGGTGAGGACCGGAAGAGCGGACTGACCCCGATACTAACTGGAAACCGCCAGTAGGATTGCGATTACTACGATACCGCAGATTGCGTAGGTAATCAGCTGCTGCGGGGCCATGCCGAGCGGCCGGGGTATGCTCGCGGCGAACTCCGGGTCCATCCAGGCGGTCTTTGGAAACAACGGCGCGAGCGCCATCGTCGCGAAGTAGTTCGCCGCGATCACTGCCGCGAGCAGGATGACCGGACGGGTGAGCCTTTGCGTGCCGAACAAGATCACCAGGGACAAGCTGCCGCTCACGATGCCCATCAGCATGGTCTGTGCGTTGTGGAACTTGGCATGCGGCGGCCAATTTGGGTTGAACAGGTGCTGCCGGGCAGTTGCCGGCACGATCGCATCAGCAATCAGTCCGCCAAAATTGAACACGGCAACGAAAGCAATTAGATGGCGCGCGATTTCCATAGACGCTTCTCTCCCCTTTGGGGAAAGGACGCGCAGGTTGCCCACCTCCGAAATGGAATGTGTAAGCTGCACGAACGCAAAGCGTCACCCGGACTACCGACCGGGCAGTGACTTTCGCACGTCCAAGCGACGTTGAATCGCTTGCCCAAGTTAATGTCAAGCAGGGTCTGCCCTCGGGAAGGGGTGGCCAGCGGTTCAGCCGGATTACCGCGAAGAGCAATACACGTTCTTGGGTTAGCTGATATCCACCACTCGTCTCTGTTACGCGGATTTAGCAGGCTTTCGCGGAATCCAGTCAGCAACAGACGTGCGGCGTTTAGCAGCACTTCTGCCTCCCCAAGATACGGCTGCCAAGGCGCCGATGAGGTTTGCCGTCTTCATCAGCACCCGCTCCTGCAGCGCCGGAGTATGGGCGATGATCTCCTGCCGGGGCTCGGTGAACGGGCGATCGCGCTCAAGCAGCGGCTCAACCGAGCGGAACGGGCAGAGCAGAGCGTCCATAGGGGCCAGGCCTTCAGGCGTCCCTACAACCCGCGTTGGTCAAGGCGTCACGGAACGCTTCCTCTCCATCGAACAACGCCCTCCGCTTGTCTTGGAAGGGCCTGAGGAAGGTATGACTCGGCACGCCAGCTCAGGCGGCAATCTCCGCCGTCGTGGTCGCGTCAAAGCCGCGCTCGCGAAACAACTCCAAGGTCGCTTACTGCAGACGACGGCGTGCAGGTTCGGGTCTGGTAGCAGCGGAACCGAAAGTGCACGGCCAGCAGGGCACTGGCCGCCCACGCCCTGCAGATATCATGCAGCCTTGGACTGTTTTTCCGCTTCCATCGCTGCCGCAACGGTGGGCCGGCCCGCAACAAGCTGAGCAAATGCGGCAAGATGCGGGAACGGCGCGACGTCGATGCCAAACATCGGTGCCCAGCTCTGGATCACGAAGAGGTAAGCGTCGGCGATGGTGAAGTCCGAACCGGTCAGGTAAGGGCCTGCCTCGGCCAAGGCTTGCTCAATCAGCCCAAGCTTGCGAGCGAGATTGGCAAGCGCCGCCTCGCGCGCTTCAGGAGTGATCGCCGGATTGAACAGCGGGCCGAACCCCTTGTGCAACTCGGCTCCAATAAAGGCTAGATGCCCGTTCACTCGAGCACGCTCGACAGTGCCGGAAGCAGGCGCCAGTTGGCCGGGTGCATACTTGTCGGCCAGGTACTGCACGATGGCC
>CAXUIA010000009.1:13990-21572 GCA_964250835.1 uncultured Acetobacteraceae bacterium
AGGACCTCGCCATTATCGAGTTGAAGCGCGGGCACGTAGCCCTTCGGGTTGATGACCGTGAAGTCCTCGCCGGATGCCGTCTTCTTGGTCCTGAGATCGACGCGTTCGAGGGTGAATGGCAGTCCGAGCTCGCGCAGCACGATGTGGGGCGAAAGCGAGCAGGCGCCGGGGGCATAGAACAGCTTCATGGGAGGCTTCCTGGGTTGACCCGAACTCACCTGGCAGTTCCGATCACCTAAGGTAACCCGATAACTCCAAGTCACTTTCGGTTTGTGGTATCTCCTGAGAAACCAGGTTGCATTCCCGCAACCGGATTGATGCCGTGGGATGATGCTGAAGCTGAGGAGGAGGGTTTCGCCACCACCGGGTTGTCCGATGTCGGCGTGCATGAGCCTGCTCGGCGGTGTCTGGACGCCAGAAATCATCTGGAGCCTGAGCGATGGGCGGCGCCGGTTTTCCGAACTGCGACGCGCCATGCCGGCGGTTTCAGCCAAGGTGCTCAGCACGCGGCTGAAGGATCTAGAGGGCCGCGGCGTCCTGTGCAGAACGGTCCTACCGACAACCCCGCCCAGCGTGGAGTATGCCCTGACCGATTTCGGCGAGGAGATCATCCCCGCTATCCGGGCCATCGTCGAGGTTGGCTCGAAGCTACATGCGCGGACGACTCTGGATGCGGACGCTGCCTAGCCCCGAGAGGCTGTGATCGCGCGGCGGGAGGCCGCGGCGCGCGCCTACACTCGACGAGTTGCGCGTCAGTGCATAGCGTGCGGCGCCCGTGACCCGCTTTCCACGTTACGCTCCGGCTGGCCTATTTGTGCGCATCACGCTCATGTTGTAGGTGGCAGCCACATAATCGATGAAAGCCCTGACCGCTGGTCGCAGCCCCCGCGCGGTCGGAAAGATGAGGTGGATTGTCACGTCATCCGAGAGCCAATCCGGAAGCACGCGGACAAGCCGCGCCTCAGCAACCGGCTTCTGCACCGCCTCGGCCGGCAGCAGCGCGATACCCGTGCCCGCGCACGCCGCCTCGATCAGGACGTCGAACTCGCTGGTCCAAAGAACCGGATCGAACGTGATTGTCCGTGAGTCACTACCCGGACCCCTGACTGTCCCCGTTTGCCTTTCCGGCTCCTCCCGGAAACTGAGGAACGGCAGTTTGGCGAGCCCCGCTGGGTCGTTTGAAAAGGCGTGGGTCGCGACGAAACTTGGACTGGCCACGAAGATCAGGCTGCTCGCTCCCAGCTTGCGCATGGTCAGCGCTTCGTCCTGCAATTGAGCGCGGGCGCGGATCGCGACATCGATCCTCTCCTGAGTCAAATCTACGGCTCGATTTGTCGCCTGAAGCTGGATGCGCACCTCGGGGTAGCTGGCGAGGAACCCCGGCATGATGCGCGGCATGACGCGTCGCGCGATACCGGTGGGGCAGGTCACGCGGACGATGCCGACCGGGTCGGATCGGTGGATCGCGATGTCACGATCCGCGCTTTCCAGATCGTCGAGCGCCGCCTGGCAACGGGCGCAATACGCGCTGCCCACTTCGGTCAGCCGCACCTTTCTGGTGGATCGCTCCAGCAGACGAACCCCTAGCCGCGCCTCCAGCCGGTCGACTTGTCGGCTAATGCTCGACTTGGGACGGCTCAGCGCGCGCGCTGCGGCGGAGAAGCCGTTGTGCCTCGCCACGGCAGTAAAACAGACGATGTCGTTCAGGTCTCGCACCCGTGCGCGTCACTTCTCTGGCCAGCCCAACCTTTCGCACGGGCTAACCTAATTGCAAATAACTGGACCACCGGGGGAACAGTCTGTTGCGCGTTTGCTGACTTCTGCCGACGGCTTCGGACCTCAAATTTACCCTGCAGCGCTGACCCGTTCGTCCGGCGGGTCGCGCCCATAGAAGGACAGCCCAATGAACCCTCTTGATAGCGCTTCCACCATCTACCCTGCCGAACGGCCCGACGCCGCGTTGTTCAGCACCTCACCGGCTAGATGGTCCAACGCCGTCACCGGCAACACTCGCTACCTTCCAGCCGTCGGCCGCATTCTGATCGGTGGCATCTTCGCGATGAGCGGCCTCACCAAGGCCTTCGCCTACGCCGGGACGACGGCGGCTATCGCCGCGGTCGGACTCCCGTTCGCGCCCCTTGGCTGGGCCGTTGCCCTCACCGTTGAGATCGGCCTGGGCCTACTGCTGCTGTTGGGATGGCACGCCCGGCCGGCCGCCGCCGCGCTTGCGCTCTGGTGCATGGTGACGGCCGTGTTCTTCCATCGCAACTTCGCCGACCAGAACATGATGATCCACTTCCTCAAGAACCTCATGCTCGCGGGCGGGTTGCTCCAGATCGTGCATTTCGGTGCCGGGGTCTTCAGCGTTGACGCTCGCCGGAACGCAGTCGGTCAGTAGTGATGGGGATCGAGCGTGCCGGCTAAGCGCGCCTGATCAGCCGAGCAAAGTCTTTCAATGATGGCCGCACCCCCGCGTCGGAGGCGGCGAGCCCCGCTGAGAGACCAAGCCCTTCCCAACGATAGACCGTGCCGGCCGCCTAGTTGTGCTTGGGCTGGCCCGCCTAAGGAGACCAACCCACATGAGCAGAGAACGCAACATTGAGATCGCCAACACGCTGCTGGAAGGGATCGGCAGTGGTCGCGACCCTAGTCATATAGCAGCGTCATTCGCTCAGGATCTGGTGTTTGAAATCCAAGGTGACGACGAAGTCCTACCCTGGATTGGTCACAAAAGCGGGCGGGAGGCGATCGCCGATTTCCTGCGCGATCAGCGCGCCCTGACCGAGCCGTTGGCGTTCGACGTCGAGGACGTGCTCGCCAGCGAGACGCGCGCGGTTGTCGTTGGGATGCTGCGGACCCGGATCAAAGCGACGAACAGGATCGTCGCGACTCAGTTCGCGCTGGTGCTGACGATTGCAGACGACCTTGTAACGCGTTTTCAAATGCTGGAAGACAGCTATGTCGTTTCCCAAGCTGCACGGATGTGAAGCTTACCTAAGCTGTTGCCGGCGAGCGATAACGAGGTCGTCGCGCGGTTTGGGCGGTGACGCTTCACCCGCAAACCACAACCTTCACAGTCATGATGGCTCGGAACAGGCAGATCTGTTAGGACCGCCACCCGGCCGTTCGGCCTCGTCATATGATTACACCCGCTAACCTCTCCAGAAGCCATCGACAGCACAGCTTGATGGCTCCAGGCATCCGGAGATCAAAGTGATCAGTCGGGATCGGTCCGGCTTGTATGCTGTCGGAGCAGCGCAGGGCGCGTCTCAGGCGCGCCAAGTTGCCGACCGCTGTCACCTCATCCAGAACCTGCGTGAAGACACCGAACGTCAACTCAGCCGCGGGACGGTCAGGATCGTGACGAGCGATCCCGGATGCCGTGTCGCCCGGAATGCGCCCGTTCGACGATCACCGCACGTCCCATCTATCGCTTTATTGCCCTCTAAAAACAGCGATCGGCACTGCTCCGGCGTCTCCAGCGCGGCTCCGCATTAAGGGGCTTTGGATCAGGAGGATCCAGGTGAAAGAGCCGGTCAGCTTCCGGTCTCCAGACTTGATCCGATTGATCCAGCCACCGGGCATCTGATCTCGCCCATCGCCGCTCCAGCATTAAGTTCGCGCCTATCGGGCGGCGCGGCTTGCCTCCAAATCATGAGGATCATGCGAACAGAACACGTCGACCTGAGACCCGTGATCGCGCACCAGCTCGCGCAACCGCCACTGGTTCTCAAAGCGCTTCGCGCGATCCATCTCCATCAGCGTCTGGTAAAGCCGAGCGCCAGGCGGACACCGACGCGGCGTTTCCAGCTCGACGTGATTGAAGTAAGCGTCCCCGGCCAGCAGCTTCCAGCCCGAGCCTTCCTCGACGGCGACCCCGCAATGTCCCGACGTGTGGCCGGGAAGGGGGACCATCAGGATCTCCGGCGGCAGCCCGACCAACGCGCGCACGGTCTCGAACCCGAACCACCGCTCGCCCGCAACCTCGTATTCGCGCCAAGGCCCCGACCCGGCCCACTGCATGGGCCGATAACGCCTGCGGTCCCGCAAACCTGTCGCCGCACGCGCCGCACGCGCCTCTGCGGCGAACAGATGCACGGTCGCCTGCGGGAAGTCATCGAGCCCGCCCGCGTGATCAAAGTCCAGATGCGTCAGCACGACGTGACGCACGTCGGCCGGATCGAACCCAAGCGCGCGCACCTTTGCGATCGCCGTCTCGCGTTCATCGAACCGGATGTTGTTCACGGCGCGAAAGAACCCGGCGACCCGTGACCGCTCGCGCACGTCGCGTGTCCCGAACCCGGTATCGACCAGCACCAATCCGGCGTCTGTTTCGACGAGCAAGCAATGGCACGTCAGCGTCGACGGCCCGAAGCCAGGCGTCACGCCGTCAAACAAGTGCCCACCGTAAGGACACTCGGTCCCGCAATTGATATGATGCACACGCATGACTGAACCGACGCGCCGCGAACTGATCGGTTCCGATCAGCTTTCCAGTTCGATGTCCCAGTAGAGGTAATCGCGCCAGCTCTCGTGCAGGTGGTTTGGCGGAAATGCCCGTCCGTTCTCCTGCAACTCCCAGGTCGTCGGCTGAATGACGCGATGACGCGGAAACATCTGGCACTCGCGCGGCAGCTTGGAGCCCTTGCGAAGATTGCACAGCCCGCATGCGGTCACGACGTTCTCCCACGTCGTCCGCCCACCCCGGGACCGCGGCACCACGTGATCAAATGTCAGATCGTGCGTCGGCAACGTCTCCCCGCAATACTGGCAGGAGAAGTTATCCCGCAGGAACACGTTGAACCGGGTGAACGCCGGCCGGCGGGAGGTCGGGATGTAGTCCTTCAGCGCGATCACGCTCGGCAGCCGGAAAGACTGCGACGGCGAGCGGACGACCGCGTCATACTCGTTCAGCACGCTCACGCGATCAAGGAACACGGCCTTCACCGCGTCCTGCCAGCACCACACCGACAACGGAAAATACGACAGCGGGCGGAAGTCCGCATTGAGCACAAGGGCCGGGAAGTGCTGACCGCCATCAGGCAAGTGCGCGTTCCTCACGGGGGCGACACCGGAGGTCTAACGGGCGAGGTGTCGCCAATAACCTGCGCGGGTTATCGCAGAGGCCACAGGCCGCCGCAAGCACGACGCCCCAGCGACCCCCCAACGTCATCATCCTGTCATCGGAACGCCCGCCAAACCACTGACATGCCTCACACATGATCGTCACGCGTTTCGCTCCCAGCCCCACCGGCCTGTTGCACCTCGGCCATGCCTATGCGGCACTCGCCGCCTCGCACGCCGCTCGACTCGGCGGCCGCTTTCTCCTGCGCATCGAAGACATCGACGCCACGCGCTGCCGCCCCGCCTTCACCGACGCCATCCTCGAGGATCTCGCGTGGCTGGGCCTAACCTGGCCGATGCCCGTCCGCCGCCAGTCCGAGCACTTCACCCAATACACGGAGTGCCTGGACAATCTGCGCCAGCGTGGCCTGCTTTACCCGTGCTTCTGCACCCGCGCCGACATCGCCGCGAGCGGCTCGGCCCCACATGATCCGGATGGCGTGCCGACTTATCCCGGCACCTGCCGGACGCTTGATCCTGCGGCCGCCGCTGAACGGATCGCCAGCGGTGCAAACCACGCTTGGCGCCTCCAGACCGCTCGCGCCCTGGGTGAACGACCCAGTCTCACCTACCGCAATGCCGACGGATCCGTGACCGCGTGCCGCCCAGAACACTTTGGCGACGTCGTTCTCGCCCGCAAGGACGTCCCCGCCAGCTATCATCTGTGCGCCACGCACGATGACGCCCTGCAAGGCGTCACCCTCGTTACCCGCGGCGAGGACCTGCGTGCATCCACCGACATCCACCGTCTGCTGCAGGCCCTGATGGACTGGCCAACCCCTGCCTACCAATGTCATCCGCTGCTCACCGGCCCGGACGGCAGGCGACTGTCCAAGCGCAACGGCGCACAATCTCTCCGTGCGCTGTGCGAGGCCGGGATGAGCCCGGCTGACGTCAGGCGCATGCTAGGCTTCGAATGACCCCTCGTTTCCCGCTGCTGCTGCAGGTCAACACGCGGCTTCTCGTTCACCGCTCAGGCCCCGACGCCACCCTTGCCACACTGCCCGACGCGATCCTCGACCGCTGGTCAGCACTGGGTGTGCAATGGCTCTACCTCCTCGGCGTCTGGCGCCTGGGTGAGGCCGGCCCCGCGATCTCGCGCGCAGACCCTGCCATCCTCGCCGAAGGTCGTGCCCTGCTCCCGAATTTCACACCCGCCGACATCGTCGGCAGCTGCTTCGCCATCACCGGCTACGAAGTCGCGCCCGCCTTCGGCGGCAACCAGGCGCTCGCCCATCTACGCCGCCGCCTGGCCGTCCGCGGGATCAAGCTGATGCTCGACTTCATCCCCAACCACACCGCTCCGGATCATCCCTGGGTCCGCGACGATCCCGACCTCTACGTCAACGGCGACGGAGCCCAGCTCGCGGCCGACCCACGCAACTGGCGCCAGGCGGGGAACCGCATCCTGGCTCTTGGCCGCGACCCCTATTTCGACGGTTGGGCCGACACCCTCCAGCTCGACTACGCCAACCCGCGCACCCAGGCGCTGATGTCCGGCGCCCTCGCCAGCGTGGCGGACCGCTGCGACGGCGTACGCGCCGACATGGCGATGCTCGTCCTGCCCGAGATCATCCGCCGCACCTGGCAGCGCGAGGCCGCCGATTTCTGGCCGGCTGCGATCGCCCAGGCCCGCCGCACCAACTCCGCCTTCACCCTGCTCGCCGAAGTCTACTGGGGCCTGGAGGACGCCTTGCTCGAACGCGGCTTCGACTACGCCTACGACAAGAGCTTCTACGACGCGGTCATTGCCCGCGATCCGCCCCGCATCCGCCAGGCGCTTGCGGCGCCGCTAAGCCGCCAAGCCCGCATGGCCCGCTTTCTCGAGAACCACGACGAACCGAGAGCCGCCTCCCTTTTCGACTGGCCCGCAGAACGCGCCGCCATCGCCATCACCTTCTTCGCTCCCGGCCTACGCTTCCTGCACGACGGCCAGATCGAGGGCCTCACGCACCACCTCTCGATGCACCTGGCCCGCATCCCCCGAGAGCCCGCCGACCCCACGTCGATCGCCTTCCACGAGGCCCTCCTCGCCATCCTCCCACGCGACGGCCAAGTCACATCGCTTCTCCCAGAACCGGCCTGGCCCGGAAACCCCTCGCACCAGAACTTCATCATCCTTCTCTGGCGCGAAGCGCCTGGGACCCTGCTCGTCTGCATCAACAACGCCGGCACCAGCGCCCAATGCCGGGTCCGCCTCAGCATCGGTCCCGGGCTGCACCGCCTCCCCGACCAACTCGGCCCAGAGTGCTACGAGCGTGACGGCGCCGAGATGGCGCAATCCGGTCTCTACCTCGACCTCCCCGCATGGGGCATCAACGCGTTCATGGTCGAGGCCTCGGGCGAAGCACGCCTTTCGACGTGATGCCGAACACCGCCAAAGGCCTTGCCTTTGCAAACCATGACTTAGACAACCGGGGTCTGGGGCTCGCCGGCCCCGGCGGGTCCAGGGCAGAGC
>CAXUIA010000009.1:21582-22457 GCA_964250835.1 uncultured Acetobacteraceae bacterium
GGGCGGGCGCGCGCCCCCCGGCGGCCCCCCCCCCCGCCCCCCCCCCCCCCCCTTAACCCTGGGACACAACCTCATGCAGCTCATCGCCGAGCGTCTCTCCCGCATCAGCCCCAGCCAGACCATCGCCATCAGCAGCAAGGCGCGCGCGCTCAAGGCCGCGGGCCGGGACATCATCAGCCTTTCCGCGGGCGAGCCCGATTTCGACACGCCCGACAACATCAAGCAGGCCGCCATACGCGCGATCGAGGCCGGCGAAACCAAGTACACCGACGTAGGCGGCACTCCGGCACTCAAGCGCGCGATCGCCGAGAAATTTCAGCGCGACTCCGGCCTCGACTACAAGCCCGACGAGATCATCGTCTCGACAGGCGGCAAGCAGGTCATCTTTAACGCCCTTCTCGCCACCCTTGAGAGCGGCGACGAGGTGATCATCCCAAGCCCGGGCTGGGTCAGCTATCCCGACATCGTGGCACTCGCCGACGGAACGCCGGTCATCGTTCCCTGCGGCCCCAACGCCGGCTTCAAGCTGCGCGCCGAGCAGCTCCAAGAGGCGATCACCCCCCGCACGCGCTGGGTCATCATCAACAGCCCCAACAATCCGACCGGCAGCGCCTATTCGGCCGTGGAGCTGCGAGCGCTGTGCGACGTCCTGCTGCGCCATCCGCATGTCTGGGTGCTGGCCGACGACATCTACGAGAAGCTGATCTACGGCGGCGCGCGTGCGGTCACGGTGGCCGCACTCGAGCCTGGCCTGCGTGAGCGCACGCTGACGGTCAACGGGGTTTCAAAGGCCTACGCGATGACGGGCTGGCGTATCGGCTTCGCCGGCGGCCCGTCCATCCTGATCAAGGCGATGGGCAAGCTCCAAAGCCAGT
>CAXUIA010000009.1:22467-25598 GCA_964250835.1 uncultured Acetobacteraceae bacterium
CCCCCCCCCCGCCCCCCAGGCCGCGCCGCGCGCGGCCCGGCCCGGCCCGCAGGACAGCGTCGCCGCCATGGCGCGCGTATACGAGCAACGCCGTGACCTCGTCGTCGAAGCCCTCAACCGCATGCCCGGCATTGCGTGCCATAAGCCGGAGGGCGCCTTCTACGTCTATCCGTCGATCGCCGGTTGTCTCGGCAGAAAGGCGCCGAGTGGGCTTGCGATTACCACCGACGAAGATTTCGTGTCCGCCCTCCTCGATGCCGAAGGGGTCGCGTGCGTCCACGGCACCGCCTTCATGTTTCCAGGCCATTTCCGGATCAGCTATGCGCTGGACACGGCAAGTCTGGCGCAGGCCTGCGATCGGATGGCACGCTTCACGTCGTCGCTGGCCTGATGAAACCCGTTGCCGCCACCATCGCGATGGCTGCACGCGCCCGTGCCCTCCGTGCGGCAGGCCATGACGTGATCTCGCTGGCCATCGGCGAGCCCGACTTCAACACGCCGGCTCACATCATCGAGGCGGCGCGCGAGGCGGCGCTTCGCGGCGAGACCAAATACACGCCGATCACCGGAACACTGGCTTGCCGCGACGCCATCCGCCGCAAGTTCGCCCGCGACAACCAGCTCGAGTTTGCGGCCGACGAGATCATCGTCAGCAGTGGCAGCAAACAGGCGATCCACCATGCCTTTGCGGCCACCCTGGCGCCTGGTGACGAGGTCATCATCCCGGCACCTTATTGGGCGAGCTACCCGCTGATCGCCGAAATGCTGGGAGGCGTGCCGGTGTTCGTCGAATGCCCCGAGCATGACGGCTTCCGTCTCGACCCGGACGCGCTCGCGCGCGCGATCACCGTCCGCACGCGATGGATTGTGCTCAACTTTCCCAACAATCCGACCGGCGCCATCTGCGAGCGCGGCCGTCTCGCAGCGATGGCCGAGATCCTGATCCACCACCCAAACGTCCGGGTGATGTCCGACGACATCTACGAGCACCTGATCCATGACGGCTCACGTCACGCGACGCTGGCCGCGGTCGCCCCGTCGCTTGGCGAACGCACGCTCACCATCGGCGGTGTCTCGAAAACCTACGCCATGACAGGGTGGCGGATCGGTTGGGCGGCTGGTCCCGCAGCCCTGATCGAGGCGATGGCGGTCGTGCAAGGCAACGTCACGTCGGGCGCCTCGTCCATCGCCCAAGCCGCCACGATCGCCGCCCTTGACGGTCCGCAGGAGCCTGTCGCCGCCATGCGCGCCCGCTATGCCATCCGTCGCGACCTTGCTGTCGCCGAACTCGCTCGCACCGACCGTTTCCGTTGCCAAACGCCCGACGCCGCCTTTTACCTGTTCCCGTCCGTCGAAAGCCTGATCGGCCACCACTCCGCCGGCGGACGACGCCTGTTGAACGACGCCGCGGTTGCCGATGCCCTTCTCGAAGAGGCTCACGTGGCCGTCATCGCCGGCGGCGCGTTTGGCGCCAGCCCCTTTATTCGTCTCAGCACGGCTGCGGACGATGGTATGGTCCGCGACGCCTGCCAGCGCATTGTCCGTTTTGCCGAGACTGTCGCATGAAGCTTCGCCCCGGCCGTGACGAGGATGGCCCTGCGCTCGTCGCACTGATCGCCGGTTGCTGGGCTGAGTATCCGGGCTGCGTCATGGACGAGACCGAACATGCTCATCTCCAAGCGCCCGCCACGCACTATGCCCGCCAAGGCGGCACGCTGACGGTGGCCGAGGACGAGGCGGGCAGGGTGGTCGCCTGCGTCTCGACGCGCCGCGCCGGTGACGATCTCGAAGTCAAAGGCGTCTACGTGGAAGCTGTTCATCGCGGCACCGGCCTTGCGCAGTCCCTTCTCCGCTCGGTCGAGGCGGAAGCGCGCGCACGCAACGCGAGCCGGCTCATCCTCTGGAGCGACACGCGGTTTCTGCGCGCCCACCGCTTCTATCAACGCGAAGGCTTCGTCGCCGCCGGTCCGATCCGCGCGTTGAACGATCTTTCAAACTCCCTCCAATACCCCTACGCCAAGCCGATGTCGCCGCGCGCCGTTGAACGGCTGAGCGGTGCGGCCGCACGTTCAGCCATCTTCCCGCTCGCTTCACTCGTCGAGGACGAGGCCTACTGGGAAGGCACCGCCCGCCTGGTTGCCAAGAGCGAGCGCATCCTGATCGCCGCCTGGTACCAGGGAAAGTTATCGGGCGCTCTCGTGCTCGATCTTCCCTCGACCGTCAGCACACGTCACCGCGCCGACCTCACCCTTGTTCACGTGGCCGCCAACGCACGCCGGATCGGTCTCGCCGGCATGCTCCTTGATGCCGCCGAGCAGGCCGCCCGCACACAGCGTCGCGACCTGCTCACCGTCCGCGCCGACGTCGGCAGTCCTGGCGAGGGTTTCCTCCAGTCCGCCGGGTTCCAGATCGCCGGCCGACTGCCCGGCTACAAGCGCGACGGCGCCGGCCGGCCTATCGACAGCATCGAGTTCTGGCGTTCACTGAAGACGGGGAACGCATCGTGACGCTTCCAACCTTTGATCCCAGCGATGACGGTTTCCTCGCCGACCCCTATCCGACCTACGCCGCCCTGCGACGTGACGCGCCGCTTTCGCTGATGCCCTCCGGCATCCTGGCGCTCGCCCGCTATGCCGACGTGACCGCCATGCTCAAGGACCCGCGTTTCGGCTTCGACGTCGAACGCACGGTCGCGGCTCCCTCGCTCGAACCGATCGCGCTCATGATCGGCCGCTGGATGCTCTTTCGCGATCCGCCGACCCACACCCGGCTGCGCGGCGCCGTCACCCGCGCCTTCACCGCCCGCCGTGTCGAGGAGATGAAGCCCCGGATCGAAGCCTCGGTCGACGCCCTGATCGACCGTGTCGAAGCGGAAGGCCGCATGGACGTGATCGCGGACTTCGCCCGTCCCGTGCCGTCGATCGTGATCTGCGACATGGTGGGCATCCCCGAGCCGGACCGCGATCCGCTGATCCAGAGTGTGCTGGTGGCACTCCGCTCGATCGATCCGCTGCCGATGACGCGCAAGCAGACACGCGCCTGCAACGAGGCGACGCTGCTCATGCACGACATCCTGACCCGGCTGCTCGCCGAACGCCGCCGCGAGCCACAGCCCGACCTCCTGACCGCTC
>CAXUIA010000010.1:0-11373 GCA_964250835.1 uncultured Acetobacteraceae bacterium
TGCCGCCGCCGTAATCGTCGTCCGACGTTCCGCCGCGGTTGCTGTCGATCAAGACGAGTTCGCCGCGAAAGCGGTCGATGACGACTTCGGTGCTGAACTTCTCCGCACCCGATTGGTCGGTCCATTTGCGGGTCTGCAGGCTGCCCTCGATGTAGACCTTGCGGCCTTTTTTGAGGAAGCGCTCCGCGACGTCGGCGATCCGCTCGTTGAAGACAACGACGCGGTGCCATTCGGTGCGTTCGCGGCGCTCGCCCGAGCCTTTGTCGTTCCACGTCTCGCTGGTGGCGACACTGAAGCTGACGATCTTCTGGCCGGCCTGGCTGTTGCGGACCTCGGGATCCTTGCCGAGGTTGCCGACCAGGATGACCTTGTTGACGCTGCCAGCCATTGCGGTCTCCTTGGTTCGTTGCGTAGTCGTGACGCTATCGGGCTCGGTGGTCAATCTAGGCGTGTGGGCGCCCGTGGCAAACCGGCGGAATGGCGCTCCCACGACGCTTCCCTTGGCACGATGCGGATGCGACACCAGTTGCCGACACCGGATCGGAGGGCACGGCGCTGGCGGGCAGCATTGTTGTGCGGGGGGCACGCGAGCACAACCTCAAGAACGTCGACGTGGCCATCCCGCGCGACCAGCTCACGGTGATTACGGGGCTGTCCGGCTCTGGCAAGTCGTCGCTGGCGTTCGATACGATCTATGCGGAGGGGCAGCGGCGTTACGTCGAAAGCCTGTCGGCGTATGCGCGGCAGTTCCTGGAGCTGGCGGGCAAGCCGGACGTGGACTCGATTGACGGGCTGTCGCCGGCGATCTCGATCGAGCAGAAGACGACGAGCCGGAACCCGCGCTCCACCGTGGGGACGGTCACCGAGGTGCACGACTACATGCGCCTGCTGTGGGCTCGGGCGGGCGTGCCGTATTCGCCGGCGACCGGGCTGCCGATCCAGGCGCAAACCGTCAGCCAGATGGTGGACCGGGTGCTGGCGATGCCGGAGGGCACGCGGCTGATGCTGTTGGCTCCGGTGGTGCGGGAGCGGAAGGGCGAGTATCGCCGCGAACTGGCGGAGCTGCAGCGGCGCGGGTTCACGCGGGTCAAGGTGGACGGGGCGCTGCACGAGATCGGCGAGGTGCCGAACCTCAACCGCAAGCTCAAGCACACGATCGAGGCGGTGGTGGACCGGGTGGTGGTCAAGCCCGACGGGCTGGCGCAGCGGCTGGCGGAGAGCTTCGAGAGCGCGCTCGCGCTGGCCGACGGGATCGTCTACGCCGAAGAAGTGGTGCGGGACGCCAAGCCCGGGATCGACGGGCCGCGGACGGTGTTCTCGTCGCGGTTCGCGTGCCCGGTGTCGGGGTTCACGATCGAGGAGATCGAGCCGCGGCTGTTCTCGTTCAACTCGCCGCAGGGCGCATGTCCGGCGTGTGACGGGCTGGGCGTGGAGATGTTCTTCGACCCGGCGCTGGTGGTGCCGGACGAGCGGGTGTCGCTGAACGGTGGCGCGGTGGCGCCCTGGCGCGGGACGCAGGGCGCCTACTACGACCAGACGCTCGCCTCGGTCGCGCGGCACTTCAAGGTGCCGATGGCGACGATCTGGTCGGAGATCCCGGAGCGGATGCGCGAGGTGCTGCTGCACGGGTCGGGCGAGGACGAGATCTCGTTCGTCTACAAGGACGATGTGCGGTCGTATACGGTCAAGAAACCATTCGAGGGCATACTTCGGAACCTCAAGCGGCGGATCGCGGAGACCGACAGCGCTTGGGTTCGAGAGGAGTTGTCGCGCTACCAGGGCGAGAAGCCTTGCGCGGTCTGCGGGGGCAAGCGGCTGAAGCCGGAAGCGCTGGCGGTGAAGGTGGCCGGACTCGACATCGCCGAAGTGTCGGACATGCCGATCCGCCGGGCGCTCGACTGGGTGTCGAAGGTTGAGGCGACGTTGACGCCGCAGCGGGCGGCGATCGCGGGACGGATCCTGCGCGAGATCACGGACCGGTTGCGGTTTCTCGACGATGTGGGGCTCGACTATCTGACGCTGTCGCGCGGCTCGACGAAGCTGTCGGGCGGAGAAAGCCAGCGGATCAGGCTGGCGAGCCAGATCGGGTCGGGGCTGACGGGGGTTCTGTATGTGCTGGACGAGCCCTCGATCGGGCTGCATCAGCGGGACAATGAGCGGCTGCTGGGCACGCTGCGACGGCTGAAGGCGCTCGGCAACACGGTGCTGGTGGTCGAGCATGACGAGGACGCGATACGGGCGGCCGATCATCTGATCGATATGGGACCGGCCGCTGGCGTGCATGGCGGGCGGGTGATCGCCGAAGGGACGCCGGACGAGGTGGCGGCCAACCCGTCGTCGCTGACGGGGGACTATCTATCGGGACGACGGCGGATCGAGGTGCCGCAGAAACGCCGCGCGCTGGACCGGGCGCGTATGCTGACGCTCGCAGGGGCGACGGGGCACAACCTCAAGTCGGTGACGGCGCATTTTCCGCTCGGCACGTTCACGTGCGTGACGGGCGTTTCCGGAGGCGGGAAGTCGACGCTGGTGATCGACACGCTGTTCAAGGCGGTGTCGCGCCGGCTGATGGGATCGGGCGAGAACCCCTCGCCGTTCGCGCGGCTCGAAGGGCTGGAGCAGCTCGACAAGATCATCGACATCGACCAGTCGCCGATTGGGCGGACGCCGCGGTCCAATCCGGCGACCTACACCGACTTGTTCGCGCCGATCAGGGACTGGTTCGCGGAGCTGCCGGAGAGCCGGGCCCGAGGATACAAATCCGGGCGGTTTTCATTCAACGTCAAAGGCGGACGTTGCGAGGCTTGCCAGGGCGACGGGCTGATCAAGATCGAGATGCACTTCCTGCCGGACGTGTTCGTGACGTGCGACACGTGCAAAGGGCACCGCTACAACCGGGAGACTTTGGAGATCAAGTTTCGCGGGCTGTCGATCGCGGACGTGCTCGATCTGACGGTTGACGAAGCGATCCCGCTGTTCTCGGCGGTCACGCGGATCGGAGACCGGCTGGCGGTGCTGAGCCGGGTGGGGCTCGGCTATGTGCGGCTCGGGCAGCAGGCGACGACGTTGTCGGGGGGCGAGGCGCAGCGGATCAAGCTTGCCAAGGAGCTGGGGCGGCGCGCGACAGGCCGAACGCTCTACATTCTCGACGAGCCGACGACGGGGCTGCATTTCGAGGACATACGCAAGCTGCTCGAGCTGCTGCACGCGCTGGTGGACGCCGGCAACACGGTGGTGGTGATCGAACACAACTTGGAGGTGATCAAAACCGCCGATTGGATCCTTGATCTGGGACCCGAGGGCGGGGACGGCGGCGGGCGGATCGTGACGGAGGGAACGCCCGAGCAGGTCGCGTTGCATGCCGGGAGCCATACGGGGCGGTTCTTGCGGCCGCGGCTGGAGGCGGCGCGGCCGGCGCCCGCCGGGCGGGCACGTAAGCGGGCGTGAAGGAAAAGGGTCCACGGAGGAGCACATTGGCGATTTATTAAGGTAACATCGCCCATGTTGGACGAGCGCTGAACGTTCGCGCGCCTGGAGCACGATGGTTTGTCTCCGACCACTACGGAAGAGGGTGAACCGGACGATAAGGGTCTGGCTGGCTTTCGCTTTCCTCCTGCTTGTGCTCGGCGTCACGGGAGCCGCCGAGGCGGCGCGGCTTTCATTCCGCGCTTACGGAGCGAGCGACGGTTTGAGCAATCTCCAGGGGCTCTGTTTCACGCAGACGCCAGCCGGATACGTTCTGGTGTGCTCAGACGCCGGATTGTTCGCCTACGATGGACGCCGGTTTGAGAGCCTGGGGTCCGCACAGGGTCTGACAACCGGCGCGGTGGTGGAGGAGATCACGGTCGCCCCCGACAGTCGCGTCGCAGTGCGAACTCCCAACCAGCTCTTCGTTTCAGATCAACCGATATCAAGCGATCGGCCACCCAGCTCTTTGCATTTCCGGGCCATCGAACTCGGCGATCCCACGATGTTCGACCGACTTCCGCATAGGTTGGTTGCTTGGGCCGACGGGTTTGTCATCGCATCGGGCCGGCGGACGATGCGGGTCTCGCTGGCGACCGGTGCTGCTGCGCTTCAACCCTTCACCTCACCGGGGGGGAAAGCGCTCGATAATCCAAAGGAGGTCTTCAGGATCCGCGACAGGATCTGGGAGACGTTTGCGGATGGACGGGTCTGTTCGGCAACAGCGCGGACGGTACGCTGCTACGGCCCGCGCGAGGGGCTCACGCACGGACCGTATGTCGATCTCAAGCCGGGGCCAGGGACAAGCGTGATTGCACGTTCACCCGAGTCGCTCGCCACCATTGACGGTGCGACGGGCACCGTTACGGAACAAAAGCTTCCTTATCAAGGAGGTCCATACACCAACTTCTTTAATGTGCTTTGCGTGGTCCGCATGCCGTCGGGCGAGCTGGTCACGCAGTCCGCAAATGGTCTGATGATCAGGAAGTCCGACGGATGGCATGAACTCCAGACCGTCGACGGCATTCCGGACGGGGTCATCTCGTCCATGCTGGTCGATGCTGAGGGTCAGCTTTGGGTGCAACTGCTCGGGGGCGGTCTCTATCGAGGTATCGGGGTTGGCCACTGGGAGGCTTTCCAGCACGATTCTGGTCTGTCGAAGGGAACGGTTTGGGCGGCCGTGGGAGCGGCAAAGCGATCGCTCTGGGTGTCGACGGATACCGGTGTCGATCAAGTGCGTGAGGTGAGCGGCGTGGCTCATGTCGTGCGGACTCTCCCGGGAGCGTCGTTCGCGCTGGGCATGAGCGCGGATGGACATGTATGGACCAGCCTCGACACGGCAGGCGGGATCGAGATTGATCCGTCCACCGGCGCAATTGCGAGCTACCGAGTACCAGGTGTCGTCTCCGTCATGGCGGATCCAGCCCGGGCCTGGTTCGGAACGCGCACGGGACTGTATGTCCTCGATCGATCTTCCAAGCCTGGCGCCGCAGCTGCCGTTGATACCAGTTGCGGCCGGGTCGATGGCTTGGCCGCTGATGACGGCAGCGGTGTTTGGATGGTTTGCGGTGGGAGACTGTGGCGGCGACACGCGCTGCGCAAAGCAGTTCGTCTCGGCGGCTTGTGGCCGCCGGGCGGGTTTTCTCCTTTCAAGGTCTGGCCGATTGGAGAGAACCGCGTGTGGTTGTCGGGCGCGGGAGGACTTTACGAGGTCCATGTAGCTGGCGACAGGATCGTCTCGATGACTGCCGTTCCGTCCGAAGATCTTGGAATGACGACGGAGGTCTTCGATGTCATGGTCGATCATCGCGGGTGGGTGTGGGCTGGCACCGACCATGGATTGTCTGTGTTCAACGGGCGGCAATGGGTTTTGAGCAATTCGACGACTGGCTTGCTGTCAGATGATGTGAGCGAGAACGGACTGCACGAAGACGAGGACGGCTCGGTGTGGATCGGGACGGATAGGGGGCTCGCCCACTTTCTTGATCCGGAGACACTGTTTCGTCCGTCAACTGTTCAGGTCGTGGTGTCGCAGGCTAGTCTCGACGGCAAGATTATCATGTCCGGACGGCATCATTACACAACCGGTGCGCTGTTGCTCGAATTCGGAACTTTGAGTTTCGCCCACGAGGCTTCCACCGTCTTTCGCTATCGATTGTCGGGCGTCGATCAAGGTTGGGTGGAATCAGGATCAGGCTTGATACGGTATCCCTCTGTTCCGCCCGGGCATCACATCCTGACTGTGGTTGGTTACGACACACTGACGCACGCCGAATCCAAACCGGTGATGATGACGATCGACATCGCTTATCCGTGGTGGCGGGGCTGGTGGGCCGAAACGATCTACGGCCTGCTGATCTTGGGGCTCCTCTACGGCCTTCTGGCGGCACGCGACGAAGTCGGTGCCCGCAAACAGCGCGCCAAACAACTGGAACTGGAGGCTTTGGTTGAAGAGCGCACCCGTGACATGCAGCTGGCGCAAGCGGAGCTTCGGCGTCAGGCGACGCTCGACGGATTGACGGGGCTGCTCAATCGACGAGAGCTCCAGGCGCGGGTTGCGGCGGATCTGGAGAAAGGCGACAGCATCGCGGCGGAACTCGTCGTGGCGATGATCGATGTGGATCATTTCAAAGTCATCAATGATCGCTACGGCCACTTGGCGGGCGACGATGTGCTCAGGGCGCTCGCGACACGGATCATGGCCAGCCTTGCCGACGGCGACTATGCAGGCCGTTACGGGGGGGAGGAAATCCTGGTGGTGATCAGAGACCGCCATGGTCTCGGGATGCAGCGGGTAACACGATTGTACAGGGCCGTTCGGACAGAGCTGTTTGACATCGGAGATGCCTCGATATGGGCGACGTGCTCAATCGGCGTCGGACGGGCCAGCCGAAACGATAATTGGGTGTCGCTCGTGGGGCGGGCGGATGCGGCTCTCTACCACGCCAAGCGCTCAGGACGGGGCTGCATTGTGGACAGTGCGGGTGAGATCCGACGCGAGCCAGATGTCATGAGGGTGCCGGAACTACCGCTTATTGCCGGCGGTAGGCCGGGCGAGGTTTTGGAGGTTCCGGTGCCCGAGACGGCGCAAACCTGACCTCGTTTTCGTCTCGCGCGGTGATGGCGTCGGCGAAGTCGCCGGCCCGAGCGCCGCGGATTTCAAAGATCGTCTCGTTCTCGAAGATGCGGATCGCGCCGATGTCGGGCTTGCGCACTGGTCCGGCGCGGCAGATCAGCGGAATGATCCACTTCGGATCGGCCTTGTCGCGACGGCCAACGGCGACGCTGAACCAGCCGCCAGGTCCACCGTTCGCATGGCGCGGTTCACGAGCGGCGTGATGGTTGGTCAAGGTGACCTCTTCGGGCTCGGGCAGGCTTCGGCGATGAAGCCGTAGAAGAGCCGTGGCCACGCGCTCGGGGCCAACATGGCCGAGCAGGTCGGAGGCGGCGGTGCGCTCCTCCTCACTCGGATCGAGGGCCAAGACGGGGGCGGCGAGAAGCCGTTCGGCGTCGCTCGCCCGGATCTGGTCGGCGTCCGGAACGGGGATCCATTTCGCGTCGAGACACGCGCCGGCGAGAAGCTGGCTTGCGCGCCGGCGCCGGCTGTCGGGGACGATGAGGACGCTGATGCCCTTGCGCCCTGCCCTGCCCGTCCGCCCGCTTCGGTGCAGCAGAATTTCCGGGTTCTGCGGCAGGTCGGCGTGGATGACGAGGCCGAGGTCGGGAACGTCGAGGCCACGGGCGGCGACGTCGGTCGCAACGCACACCCGGGCGCGGCCGGTGCGGAGCGCGTGGACGGCGCGGGAGCGCTCGGACTGGCTGAGTTCACCCGAAAGGGCAACTGAGTCAAAACCGCGTTCAGTGAGGCTTGCGTGAAGATGGCGCACGGCGTCACGGGTGCCGCAGAACACCATGCTGACGGGCGCCTCGATGGCGCGAAGCACGTTGACGACGGCGCGCTCGCCGTCACTGGCCGCGATGCGAACGGCGCGGTATTCGATGTCGGTGTGCTGGCGGCCGGGACCCACGGTTTCGATCCGCACGGCGTCACGCTGGTAGGCGCGGGCGAGCTCGACGATGCCGTGCGGCAGGGTGGCGGAGAAGAGCAGCGTTCGCCGAAGGTCGGAGGTCGCGTCGAGCAGCCGTTCGAGCTCGTCGCGGAAGCCGAGATCGAGCATTTCGTCGGCTTCGTCGAGGACGATGGCGCGCGCGGCGGCGAGCGTCAGGCGGCCGCGTTCGAGATGATCGCACAGGCGGCCCGGCGTGCCGACGACAATATGACTGCCGGCCGCGAGCGCCTGGGCCTCGCGTCTCGCGTCCATGCCGCCGATGCAGGAGACGACGCGTGCGCCGGACGGGGCGTAGAGCCATGAGAGCTCGGCATGGACCTGGACGGCGAGTTCACGCGTGGGGGCGACGACGAGAGCCAGCGGCGACGTGGCGCGCTCGACGGTGAGGCGGTCGCCGAGAAGGTCGGAGGCGAAGGCAAGGCCGTAGGCCACGGTCTTGCCGGAGCCAGTCTGGGCAGAGACAAGCAGGTCGGCAGCGGCCGGCGCCGCGAGCACAGCCTCCTGCACGGGTGTCAGGGTCGCATAGCCGCGCGCATCAAGCGCCGCCTGCAGGGCAGGGTGAATGGACTGAGGCAAAAGCAGTTCCGATGGCTAGGACTGCCCTAATGTAAGGCTGGCTCGACGGCGGCCAAAGCTTATCGTCAGCCCGGATCGTCGAGGAAGGCGAGAACGGGCTTGAGCGAAGCGTCTGGCTGCTCCTCGAAGGGAACGTGGCCGAGGCCGGGAAGTGCCGCGAGTCTGGCGTGAGGGATGAAGCGCAGGTAGTCCTGGGCGTTGATGAACGGGATCATCGCGTCACGTTCGCCCCACAGGAGAAGTGTCGGCGCCTTGATCCGCCGCAGGAGCGGAACGGGATTTTCGAGCCTGGTCTGGCCGGTGCGGGCGACGATGGCGGACCTCGTGCCCGGCGCGAGCATGAGGTCACGATAGCGGGTGACGACCGCCTCCGTGAGCCTCGATGGATCGGCGTAGGCTGGCGCGAGGCTCGACCTCAGCAGGGCGCGCGGCAGGACGTAAGGCAGCAGGCGAACAATCGGCGGCACGGACGGCGTCTTGTCGTATTCGAGGCCCGGGCTGGCGAAGCCGTCGGGCGAGACGAGGACCAGCCTGTCGACCCGTTCGGGATGCAGCGCCGCAAACAGCCAGGCGATCCGGCCGCCCATCGAGTTGCCGATGAGGGTCGCGCGCCGGATGCCGAGATGGTCCATCAGGGCGGACAGGATCTGCAGCGAGCGCGCGTCTGAGTAGTTGTTCGTCGGGTCTGGGCCGGTCAGGCCGAAACCGGGAAGGTCGAACCGCACGACCCGGAAGCGGGTGGAAAGCATGTCCGACCAGGCGTCCCAGGTCTGGAGACTGGAGCCGAACCCGTGCAGGAGGATGAGCGCGGGTGCGCTTGGCGAACCGGTGTCGCGCAGCCTCAGCATGATGCCGGCAACGGTGACATTGCCTGCGGGATACTTTGCTTCCAGCGCCGAGCGCGACCGGTCTGGCGTGTAAAGCCAGGCGCCAGCTGCGACCAGAACGGCCGAAAGCGAGACGGCGATAATGGTGATGATCTTCATTCGGCCGAGGTGATCTCCCGGGCGGTGTTCTATGCGCTTCAGACCAGGCCGTCGTGGCTTCTTCGTCCCGGCATGACCGCGAAGGGTCGGGCGCTTATGAACTTACGCCCGCCCGCGTGTGACGAGCTAGACAACGTTACTGGAATGTGGAACTCAGATTTCACTGAAATGCATCACGACGGAGTTTGTCATGCGTGCCCGGCTGGTCTGCGCGGCGGTTGTCGGGGCGCACGTTGCGGCTGGTCCCGGCTTGGTCTCGACGGCGCTGGCCGACACGACGCTGCTGAACGTGTCGTATGACCCGACGCGCGAACTCTACCGTGACCTCAACCCTGCGTTCGCGGCCGCCTGGAAGCGTCAGACCGGCGAGACCGTGACGATCAAGACCAGTCATGGCGGGTCTGGCGCGCAGGCGCGCGCGGTGCTGGACGGGCTTCGCGCCGATGTCGTCACGCTAGGGCTCGCTCACGACGTCGATGTCCTGGCCGACCACAGACTGGTCGCGGCGAACTGGGCCGATCGGCTGCCGAACCATTCGGTTCCGTATACCAGCACGGTCGTGTTCCTGGTCAGGCACGGCAATCCCAAGCATCTGCGCGACTGGCCCGACCTGGTTCATGACGGGGTGGGCGTGATCACGCCTAATCCGAAGACCAGCAGCGGCGGACGGTGGAGTTATCTGGCCGCCTACACTTGGGCGCTGCACCAGCCTGGAGCGACGGAGGCTGATGCAGAAAGTTACCTTCACAAGCTCTATGCGCACGTTCCGGTGCTCGACACCGGGGCGCGCGGTTCGACGAACACGTTCGTGCAGCGTGGCGAAGGCGACGTGCTGCTGGCCTGGGAGGACGAGGCGCTGCTCGCCAGCAAAGACCTTGGGGCAGGCAGCTTCGACGTCGTCTACCCGTCGAGCAGCATCTTGGCTGAGCCGGTGGTGGCCTGGGTCGACAGCACGGTGGGGCCGAAGGGCGACGAGAAGTTGGCGGAGGCTTACCTGCGTTTCTTGTTCACGCCGGAGGGACAGGAGTTGGCGGCACGGCACCATTACCGCGCAATCGACCCCGTCGTGGCGGCGCGGCACCGGGCGGAGTTTCCGGCCGAACGCACATACGACGTCGCGAGCCTCGGTGGTTGGCGGGCAGTTCACGCCAAGCATTTCGCCGACGGGGGCGTGTTCGATCGGATCAGCGCCGCGTCGAGATGACGAGCCTTGGGCGGCGAGGCGCCGGCTCCGCGATCCCTGGCTTCACGCCGTCGTTCGGGGTGGCGGTGGTCTGGGTCAGCCTGATCGTGCTCGTGCCGCTCGCGTCGCTTGCGGCGCGTCCCTGGGCGGACGGAGCGGGCGCATTCAGCCACCTGCTGGGCGACCGGCGCGCGCTTGCGGCTCTGCGGCTGAGCTTCTCCACCGCGCTGTTTGCGGCCGTGGCTTGCACACTGCTCGGGCTCCTGCTGGCCTGGGTGCTCGAGCGGGTGCGGCCGGCGGGATGGCGGATCCTCGACGTGCTGGTCGATTTGCCGTTTGCGCTGCCGACCGCGGTCGCCGGCATCACATTGACGACGCTGTATGCCGAACACGGCTGGATCGGGTCGGTGCTCGCTCGCGCGGGTCTTCACGTGGCCTACACGAGAGGGGGGATCACGCTGGCGCTGGTGTTCGTGGGCCTGCCGTTCGCGGTCCGTAGTGTGGCGCCCGTGCTGCGTGCACTCCCGGCGGAACTCGAGGAGGCGGCGGCGACGCTGGGCGCGCGTCCGGGCCAGATCGTGCGGCGCGTTCTGCTTCCGGCGCTTGCACCGGCGCTGTTGACCGGCTTCGGCCTCGCCTTCGCGCGCGGCGTGGGGGAATATGGCAGTGTGATCTTTATCGCGGGCAACAGGCCTGGCGTGTCGGAGATCGCACCATTGCTGATCGTGATCCGGCTGCAGGAATTCGACTATGGCGGCGCCGCCTCGATCGGCCTGGTCATGCTGGTCCTGTCGGCGGCCTGCCTGTTGCTGGTCTCGGTGGTCCGCTGCGCTCTGCCGGCCTCGCGCGCGGCGGCGTCGTGATCCGCGCGACGCTGGTCGTGTCGGCGTGGATGATCGCCGCCGTGCTGCTGGTTTTGCCGCTCGTCTCGCTGTTTACGGAGGCGTTGCGCGCGGGGCTGGGCGGCGTGGCGGAGGCACTGACTGATCCCGACGCGCTTTCGGCCATCGGCCTGTCGGCGCTGGTCGCTGGCCTGGTGGTGCCGGTCAACGCGGTTGCCGGTCTGCTGGCGGCCTACGCCCTGACGAAGTTC